>JASFMF010000387.1:0-3245 GCA_050117705.1 Phycisphaerales bacterium | reverse complement strand
CAAAGCCTGCCCTGAGCGAACCTGTCCTGAGCAAGGTCGAAGGAGTCGAATGGACCAATTCACGTTTTTGCGTGGTCAGGAAATTTAACGATAACAGTTTATGATTTTACTCGCGGAAATTTACCACCCTATAAGGGTATTTTTATGCAAAACAATCCCAAATCATGCTTTTGCGCGGTAAAGAAATTTAACAATGATGTTTTATGTCTTACTCGCAAAACTTACCACCCTATAAGGGTGTTCAAAATGTTTTTGATTTATTGGCTTAAGCCGGTACAATCTCGGCAAGGAGATTTTGCTATGCAGATATACTTATCTCGGCCGGATATTACCGAAAAAGAAATCGAAGCAGTCTGTGAGGTGCTTCGGGGCCCAAACCTTTCTCTCGGCCCTAAGTTACCCGAATTCGAGCAGGCCTTTGCCGAATACATCGGCACAAAAAGAGCCGTTGCCGTCAACAGCGGAACCAGCGGCCTGTTTTTATGTATGCTGGCAATGGGAATTGGTCCTGAGGATGAAGTTATAACCACACCTTTCACTTTCGTTGCCTCTGCAACTTCTATAATGATGGCCGGCGCCAAACCGGTTTTTGTTGACATTGACCCGGTCAGTCTGAATATCGACCCTTCCAAAATCGAATCAGGAATAACCAAAAAGACAAAAGCCATCCTGCCCGTGGAGATTTTCGGCAATCCTGCCGGTTTCAATAGTATTTGTGAAATTGCCCAAAAACACAATCTACCGGTAATCGAAGACAGTTGCGAAGCCCTTGGTTCTGCATTAAATGGAAAAATGGTCGGCACATTTGGTAAAATGAGTGTATTCGGCTTTTACCCTAATAAGCAAATTACTACAGGTGAAGGCGGAATGATTTTGACAGATGACGATTATCTTGCGGATATATGCGTATCGCTTCGTAATCAGGGAAGGGCTGCGGATAATGCCTGGCTTAACCACGAGAGACTTGGCTATAACTTCCGTATCAGCGACATAAATTGTGCCCTCGGCATCGTACAGCTTTCAAGAATAGACCAAATCAAAGCCAAACGCCAACAGGTCGCAAAATGGTACCAGGAAATGTTAGCCGGCGAAGACAGGCTTATAGTGCCCGCTGGGCCGGATGATTGCGATATGAGCTGGTTTGTCTTTGTCGTCCGGCTTGCAGATGGCTTTACTTTAGCCCAGCGTGACCAGATTCTGCAAAAGATGAGAAGCCAAAATATTCAGGTGAGTAATTACTTTCCACCCGTACATCTCCTGCCGTTTATCGCTGAGCAATTCGGCTATAAACAAGGCGATTTCCCCATTACCGAAGCTGTGTGTAAAAGCACTATCGCCCTGCCGTTTTATAATAATCTTACTAAAGACGAAGTGGCAATTGTCTGCAGAACACTCAAAGGAGTTTTAGATGAAATCTAAAGCTACTGAACAAGAGACGAAAGCCCCGCTGTTTTTTTTGCAGATGACCGTCTGAACGCCGTTTTTACAATTCGATCTATAAGCTCTTCATATAAAATTCCGCATTTTTCCGCGGACTCTGCGACTTCTTCTCCGTAGGCAATGTCCGGATTGGAATTAGCTTCGAGGATATAAATTTTATTGTTGGAATTTACTCTGATATCTATCCTCCCGTAATCCCTGAGTTGCAGCACTCTGTAAACTTTCTTGCAAACGTGTCCGATTCTTTTCAACAAAGATGCTTCGAGCTCGGCAAATACGAATTGAATGTCCCATTTCTTTCTATATTCCTCATCCCATTTTACTCTGTAAGTAGCCAAGCAGGGCGCTTTACTTCCTTCGATATTAAAACGACATTCGCGAGGCGGCAGAACAGAAAGTCTTTTATTTCCCAGAATACTTACATAAAGCTCACGTCCTTCAATATATTCTTCTGCAATTGCAGCCTGTTTCCATTTTTCATGAACAAATTTTACACGTTCTTTAAGTGCCTCCTCGTTTGCTACAATTGAGGCGTTTGAAATACCTTCCGAACTGTCCTCAAGTGCCGGCTTTACGACTAAAGGGAAACGAAGTTTTTTGGGAAGATATATTTTCTTGTTGTAAGGTAAAGCAGCAAATCTCGGTACGCGAATTCTGTATAGTCTCAGTAACTGCTTGCATAATGTTTTATCCCTGCTTAGTAAAAGACCAGTTGAGCCGGCGCCTGTAAATGGAATATCCAGCATTTCGAGAAGTGATGCGATATGCCTGTCAAAATTGCGGTCACCCCCTAAATGTTCGGTAAGGTTGAATACTATATCAGTGTGTTGCTCTTTAAGATTTGTGATAGTCTCTTCGATGTTATCGTCTATCGCCATCACGGAAACTTTATAACCTAATGTTCGCAATGCCTGTATAACATTGTACTCTGTGCTCGGCTTTTCCGGAACAATTAAGAAATCCGGATCCTCTGAAGGAATCTCAGCAATATCGACCAAAACCGTAATATTTAGTTTTTTCTTCATCAGTGTTTATTCTTTTTGAAAACCCGGAGCTTCTTACTGGCAATCGTCGTTATTAAAGTTGCCGCTCCTATAATATCATCTTCTTTCCCATACAGCTCTAACGTATCACAGCGTCGAATTAATCTGTTGATTAACTCGTTCACGTCGTATTTTCTATGCCCTGTCCACTTCGTAATATTATTTACTAATTCACGTCTATGACGTTTTAAAATCTTTGATGCTTTTTCTTTTGATATCGCACCGTGTTGTCTTGAAAATAATCTATTCAGATTGCTGTCATAAAATCCCCTGAAATCTTCCCCGAGAACCTTACGTTTTCTTTCATAATAAGCTTTTAAAGTAGAAGTCATTCTGGACGCCGACCAGGGAGGATTCTTTTCATGTGTCTTTTTAGGAGGTTCATTGGAAATCCTTTTCATGAGGCCATCGACATATTTTAATTTTCTTAGTGCAGGCCAGCCGCGATATTTTTTCTCCCAGGAAACATGAGGTGTCAGCCAGACCGCAAAAGTTTCTGCAAAATCTTCATCTGGATGTGCCTGAGCATAATTATCCTCTAAATGCAGGACAAAACGCTTAGAGTAGGGTCGGCTGTAATATGAATTCGAGTATTTGCTTGAAAAAGGCCCGAATAATTGTCTCCAGCGAGTTTTCTTATAAAGCTCGTACGCATAGTTTAAAGCATGCCCGGCCTCATGCCGCAGGAGTCTCATGCAAGATGCTTCCGTGCCCCCTTCAACTTCAAGCATCATCTTCTGTTCGATATGTTTAAGTCTTGGA
>JASFMF010000386.1:0-3248 GCA_050117705.1 Phycisphaerales bacterium | reverse complement strand
TTTGTCACCAAGCTCCAGCAGCTTCCGATACCTCCCAGCTGCTTTCATAAGATCCAGCCCGGCCTTTCTGGTTGCACCGGCCGGTGGCGCTGCAATTCGTTTGCCGCCAATCTTCGCCAATACGTCCATATCCCGTTTAGCCTGTTCCATACCTTTGGCCCGCTCGTTATCATCGTCAACAATCCATTGAGAAAAAGCAATAGCGCTTTCGACGGTTAGCCCGAGGTCGCTGATACGTTTGCGTAAGTCTTTGAGGCTACCGCCGTTGTTGGCATATTCGTTGATTTTATTTACCCAGGGTTCTATAGAGTCATAACCTGCCTGGGCGGTTATCTCGATTTCCTTTTCCAGACTGAGATTTTGACCGCGAATAGTACCGGTATTAAGACAATAGCTAAAAGACGCTTTGTCTGTATCGGATGCAGCAGCAGTTTGGTTGCCCGTTATAGTTAAACCGGCAACAATGCCGGCGCTGGCCATAAATCGTCGACGTGAAAGACGTTCTTTTTTCATAACCATCTCTCTGTTTTTTCTCAGGAAATTTTAGGTTTCTGTAATCTTAAGCGATAAGAGCAAAGGCATCTGTTACTGCCATACCTTCCTTGATACCCAGACTCCGGGCTTTCAGATTTACTTTAATAACTTTACGGTTCGCAAAGCGTTCCAATGTGCCTATCGGATTTTCCGGAGTACTTTCAACTATTGCCGCGGCTGCGCCGTATCTTTCGCAGGCATCGACATCAATCGCAGGGCAGGCTAAAAATCCTTTCGAGCCGGTTACTAACAAAATACTGAACCCTGTCCATTTTGTCTGTACTCCTTCGACCTGACCGTTAGGTGTTTGAAATGTTTTTGTATGCACTTCCATTTTATTCCTCTATTTTGTATGTGTTGTTACTTTATGGGAGTAGGTCTGGAGAGCCGGTTGCAAATCGCAATGTAGATAAGTCAGACTGGTTCGCCGAGGTGTTCGGTAATTTCTTTGAATTTCTCGTTAAAAAGCTCTTTACCCTTGGCCTCAAGGTTCAGTCGCAGCAGCGGTTCTGTGTTACTCGGCCGGCAATTAAACCACCAGTCCTTATACCTTATTGTAATGCCGTCTAAGTGGTCGATTTGACCGTCGTTATGCCTTTTTGCAAGCTCGTCCATTTTTGCCTGTTTGTCTTCCACCTCGAAATTTACTTCGCCGCTGCTGATGTATCTTCGCAACGGTTTTATTAAATTGCTAATCTGCTTGTTAGTTTGGCTGACAATATTTATCACGTGCACCAGAGTTATCATGGCCGAATCGGTATAATAATTATCTCGATAATAAAAGTGTCCGGAAAGTTCACCTCCGAATATGGCGTGTGAGTCTCGCATCGCTTTTTTCATAAAAGCATGCCCGACCCTTTCTCTGCGTGGAGTGCCGCCGTGCTTAATAATCTCTTCGGCAACAACCAAGCTACTGCGCAAATCGTAAACCACGGTCGATTTAGGATTTTTCTCTAAAAAATACGGTACCATCGCAGCCGTTATTAAATCGCAGCTGATAGTATCACCTTTTTCATCGACCATCATCATTCTGTCACCATCTCCGTCGAAGCAGATTCCAAAATTGCATTCATGTTTTTTTGTTGCTGCTTTTACGTCGGCAAGATTCTTCTCGACGAGCGGATCGGCCGGATGTTTGAATTTGCCGTTATGCTTGAAGTTGAGTGGCACGATGTCTATGGGTAAATTACTGAAAATAGCCGGTACCATCTTGCCCGCCATACCGTTGGAAGCGTCAATGGCTATTTTCATTTTTTTTGTTTTCGGCCGGAGAAACTTCAGCACGTGATTCTTGTATTTAGCGGTTAAATCACACTTCTCGACCGATCCGGTGACTTTTCCTTTTGTATGAAGCAGAGCCGTTGCGATGTGTTTTATATCTTTTAAACCTGTATCGGCGCCGATGGGTTTTGCCTTCATGCCCGATATCTTAAAGCCATTATATTTGGCCGGATTATGTGAAGCAGTAACCTGTACGCCACCGCAGGTGCCAAGGTGATTGATTGCGAAGTACATCTGCGGTGTATCAATCATTCCTATATCGATTACGTTTACCCCGGCTGTGTTCATTCCTTTGATAAGGGCTTTGGTCAGCGCCTCACTGTGCGTTCTCATGTCCCGGCCGACACACAACGATTGAGCATTTGCCTGACCCCGTTCGTATCCTGTAAGCAAAGATGGTAAAAATCTGGCCGTGGCCCAGCCAATCTTCCATGCATCTTCCTCTTTTATTTGGTCGGGATAAACGCCTCGTATGTCATACGCCTTGAAAATCGTAGAGTCCATTTTACTGATTTCCTCAATTGAGCAGCGATATATTTTTATAACTTCTCGTACATATTGTAATATAAGATTTTGGTTCGCTGAATACTATATAAACTTCCTGTCTGATATGCAACAGTGAATGTATGGTGTAATAGGATGAATAGATTTATTACTGGTTGGTAAGTTGCTGAAGAAAAAATACGGTTTGCTTAATATTTTTTATTAAAAAACGCCGAAGATGTGTGCAAGGCAGTAGTAGATTCCAATTAAAATGAATATTACCCCTGTTACGTGCCGCGTCCACGATTCAATTTGTTTTAACCGGTCGAATGCTTTGCCGATAGACTTGGCGCCCAAACCAAGCAGAACAGCAAATATAAAAACCGGTAGTCCGGTTCCGAATCCGTAAAGAGCGGGCAGTAAAAAACCGGAGCTGCACTTTACAGATATTGGTATAAGACTGCCGAAGAAGAGTGCTGCTGAAACAGGGCAAAAAGACAGTGCGAAAATAATTCCTAAAAACAGAGCACCCCATATACCCATAGACTCAACTTTTTTTTGCATTTTCTCACTTACACCCATTCCGGGTATGTTGAAACTTATCAGTCCCAGCAAAATCATACCTGCTAAAATAAGAATCGGTCCCAGCAGCTTGTTCATATAATTCTGTAACAGATGTGAAACTTCAATTGCTGACAGTAAGCCGCGAACAATGATAATACCGAGGACGACATAAGCCAACATTCGCCCAAATGTATAAAGCAGTCCGGTTAAGAATACGACTTTTGTTTTTTCTATGCGCCTGTCAATAAATGAAATCGCAGCGATGTTTGTTGCCATTGGACAGGGACTGATAGAAGTACATATCCCGAGCCACAATGCGGTTAATGCCCCAAGGACAAGCTCGTGCATCACTCGCCCCCCAGATATTCTCTGATTTCATCCTCGAT
>JASFMF010000385.1:0-3252 GCA_050117705.1 Phycisphaerales bacterium | reverse complement strand
AGTCGTAGCGAAATCAAGTGGGCCGGGAGAGTAGTTCGCCGCATTAGTGTCGAGGCCATTAACCTGACAGTCGCTTCTTGCGTCTACGTTTTCCCTGGCCATGTCTAAGTACACTTTATGTGAAACCACACCAACACCCGGCGACCAGGAAAGAACTACATTCGGGTCTACATTTATATCACCATCAAGTGGGTCGGGATTATAGGCAGTTTGCGACTCAATTTGGAAACTCCATACGTCGCCCGGCCAGACCTGGGCACCATCGACCTCGTCAGAGACCCAGTAGTACACGGTTCCGGGCACCAGTCCGCTAACAGCAAAAGTTATTTCAGTTGTAAGGCCCATATCCGCCTGCGGCGTACGATCATTTACATCATCAAAGTTATCACTGAAATATATGTGGGATTGAGTCGAAAGGGCTCCAGGTACCCAAGATAGAACCACATCTGTCTCTGCAACCAGGCTGCCATCAGCCGGGTCGGGGCCAAGAGCCTTTGTCTCCTGAGGTACAGCCTCGTTCAGTTGTGCGTCGGTAGGATTCAGGGTATCGGTTGCGAAAACAAACGCATCCATCCGCAATCCATCCTCACGCGCGCCGACCTGAAACGTCTGTGTTAGCTCCCCCTCAGGGACAGTGAAAGAAACACCCGCCTCCCCGCAACCGGTATTTTCAGATAGATTGTGCCAGACGTACTCGTCCGTCGCACCGGGCAAGCAGTTGACCTGTATCCAATCAGCAGCGGCGTTTGCGGGTTTCGTCCCGAATCCATTAACATAAAACATGCTGTCATTATCTGGCCCTCCCTGTCCCGCTGCATTCAACGCAGCCTCTACCATCAACCTCGCGTGAAAATCGTATGTACCGGCCTCCGGGAACGTGACCGTATAGGTGGCAACCCGGTCTTCACTACCAGGGCTCCCTCCAGCAGCTGCTGTTTCAATCGAAATGGCTTGACGGCCAAGAGCGTTGGGATCAGCAATGGGCGGGTCGAAGTCGGCGCCCAGCGTGCCTGATTCGGCCTGGAAGCCGATCATAGCGGCATTTGACAAACCGGCCAGTCCCAACACCAGGACAAAAGAAACCATATAAGTCAATTTTCTACACATAATCTTACCTCCTTTATCATAATAGGTTTATATTTATCGTATTTTTTACCGCACGCACGAGCGGGTTATTTTCTGTAGGCACTCGTAGTGAATACACGATTATCCTTAAAATAGTTATTACAGACAAATTAACCAATAAACTTGACCACAGGATACTAATTATGTGATTAAACCCATCCTTCATTAGAGCTTATAAGCCCAAAATTAAAGATATTGTTCTGCAAAACAAGAAAATAGCTGCTTACCCTATCTTTACTAATAACATATAAACTACTGCTCTGTCAAGTGAAAAATAATTGACAAATGGGATGTCCAATGAACATCGTATCCCCCTTCGTAAGATAAGATGTATGACTCCATCGAGCTACAAGCAGCTTAAGAAGATGGATAACATCACAACAGGAAAGCGCGTACGCGCTTTGCGTACGAGCCTGTCAGAATCTTACCTGAGAGAATATTTTGTTACCAACGGTTTAATTATTGCCTTTAATTATAAAGAGAGACTAATTAACCGGCGGCATTATCTTTAAGGAAAACAAAAAAGCATTTTGCGAGATACAAAAAATGGACACCCTCATTGAATGTATCAGATCAAAAAACTATACAACATCTCCGCTTGTTTGTCAAGCGGAATTATTGTAAATAATTTAACGTCGTTTGCCATATAGCGACAGCAATACTAAGCTGCACTGGATTCCGTCTAAAGCCGGAATCTACGCTTCGCTTCGAGGTTTGTGAATCGAATAAAAGCAAACACTCTCTCTTGACATCTTTCCACGATTTATATACCCTTTTCCTTATAGGATCATTGGACTCGAAAGGGGGGTATCGTAAAATGCGGTGCTAAGTTAGCGGTCTCAGGACAAATGGTTCCTGTTACGGTCTTTAAGCAAATGATTCGTGCTTTCAATAGTTTAAGAACCTTGCAAAAAACAATAGAGGGGTTAGATAGATGAAAAAGATTATCCTTTTAATGACACTTGTCACTTTGTGTTTTCCTTTAGCGGCGATATCCGGCGACGGCAGTATCGCAGATGTCAATGATCCTCGGGGAAAGATGAAACCCTGGGACAAAGGGGCGTGGGAAACCGGTAAATACCGTAATGTGTTCCTTGAAGCCGGATATAAGCGGGAAGAGATTGATGCAAAGCTGGCCAGGGCTTATCACGATATCTTTGAAGGTCCGAACCGGGTCTATTTCGAAGTGGGCGATTCAATGGCCTATGTGTCTGACCTTAAAAATCATGATGCCCGTACGGAAGGCCTTTCATACGGTATGATGGTAGCAGTGCAATTGAATAAGGAGGATGTCTTTGATCGTTTGTGGCGCTGGTCTAAAAAACACATGCAGCATCAGGGTGGGCCTCGGGATGGTTATTTTGCGTGGTCTGTTAACCCCAAGACAGGAAAACATAATTCAGAGGGAGCAGCTTCCGACGGCGAATTGTATTTTGTGACCGCTCTATTGTTCGCTTCCAATCGCTGGGGTAATGACACCGGCATAGACTATTACGCCGAGGCCAGAAGAATTCTGGATGCCATGTGGAGTAAAGACGGGACAGAGGGCATCAATAATATACTCAACGTCGAACACAAACAAATTAGTTTTGTTCCTGAATCCAACAGATATCACCTGACAGACCCCTCTTACCATGTGCCTGCATTCTTTGAAATCTGGGCGGAATATGCAAGGGACGGTCATGAACAATTTTATCGTGAATGTGCCGATACCGCCCGTGCGTTTCTGCATAAAGTCTGCCATCCTGAAACAGGACTCAACCCAGATTATTCCCTATACAGCGGAGAGGTCCCATCAGGACGACGTGCCTGGCGTGCGGCTTTCCGTTATGACTCCTGGAGGGTACCCATGAATATCGCAATGGATTATTCGTGGTATGCAAAAGACAAAGAATGGCAAAAGGATTACAGTAAACGGATTCAGAACTTTCTTTTTTCCAGAGGAATCGATACGTTTGAAGACCAGTTCAATATGGACGGGACACTTCCGGAATGGATTCTCCCGGCGGGCGGATATCGAAAACTGCGTCACTCACTCGGTTTAGTCGCGACCTCTGCCGCGGCATCCATTATGGGCACACAGGAGAAAAGCTGGAAATTCGTCGATGCAGTGTGGAATGCCAAACT
>JASFMF010000384.1:0-3262 GCA_050117705.1 Phycisphaerales bacterium | reverse complement strand
CTTGAAAAACTCGAAGCTCTGACGAGTGTGTGCTCGGTTGGGCTGGATATGTTTGCTGTGCCGGGAGATACAACTGCAGAGGTGCTCTCAGCGATTATCGCCGATGAACTTTCCATTGGTGTAATCAATAATAAGACCACAAGTGTACGTATCATCCCCGTTCCGGGTAAAAAACAAGGCCAGATTGTGCATTTCGGAGGACTGCTTGGTTCAGCGCCGATTATGAAAGTGCCTAAAACCGCCTCAGCCAAATTCATAGCCCGACGCGGGCGGATACCTTCACCAATACAAGCCCTGCGTAACTGAAAAACCAGAAAAAAGCCGGATTTAACGGCTCTAATCGCACTTTATTTGCTTTTGTGGGAAAAACAACTTGACTTTACATCGAATTTTTGTTATCTCTAACGTTATATCACACGTGTGAAATTTAGGTCACCGCCAGATTCAATAAATGACGCCAATGAAACAAGTAACTGTCAAAGATTTAGCAAATAAACTTAGCCTGCACTATACAACGGTCTCCAAGGCACTTAGCGGGCATCCCGATATCAGCACTGATACAAAAAATCGTGTTATCTCACTGGCGAAAGAACTGGACTATCATCCGAATTCGATTGCCAAGAGCCTGAAGAAGCAAGCAACCTCCACGATCGGGATTATCGTACCTTCAATTAAAATCGATTTCTTTTCGGCCGTTATCAGCGGCGTCGAAGAGGTGGCTTATGAGCAGGGATTTAATACTGTGGTTTGTCAATCCAATGAGGACTCCGAGCGGGAAGCTATTCATGTCCGGACGTTAATATCCAACAGAGTTGACGGCGTACTGGTCTCCGTAAGCCAGTCGACAACATCAGGTAAGCACTTCAGGGCGCTTCAAAAACGGGGAATCCCTCTGGTGTTTTTTGACCGCATCTGCGAAAACATTGAGGCCGACAAAGTGGTTGTGGACGATTATGGGGGGGCCGCTCAAGCCGTGCGGCACCTTATCCAATTTGGATATAGAAGTATTGTTCATCTGGCGGGACCTAAAAACACTTCCATCAGCAGAGAACGGTGCAGAGGATATACAGATGAACTTCTGCGTAACGGAATTGCCGTTGATGACGAATTAATAATTTACGGCGGACTGGAAGAAAAGGACGGAATTGCAGCTTTTAGTGAATTACGAACCCTTGACAAAATGCCTGAGGCAGTATTCACGGTTAATGACCCGGTCGCAATAGGCTTATATAAAGAAATAAAACGTCACGGTCTGGAGATTCCGAAAGACATGGCAATAGTCGGATTTGGGGACGTGAAACTATCGTCTTATCTTGACCCACCCCTTACAACGGTAATACAGTCTCCCTACAAAGTTGGAAAGGCCGCAGCCGATATGCTACTGAGTCGGATTGAGAATCCGGGAACAGCAACAAAGGTGAAAGTGATAGAAACAAAGCTAATCGTCAGAGAATCGGTATAACTTTTCCGGGGGTATAATAATTTCAGGTCATAGCATAAAATCTGAACACAAGTATTTTTAATATAAAAGATATAGAACAAATCATTACGGATATCTAAAAGAAGATGAATATAAAAACAAAAGCCTTTACACTAATTGAACTTTTAGTGGTAATCGCTATTATCGCAGTATTAATGGCAATTCTAATGCCCTCTTTAAGAGCAGCTAAAGACCATGCCAAGCGCATACACTGTGAACATAATGTAAAAACATTAGCACTGGGGTGGCTGATGTACAAAGATGAGAACGATGATAAATTAGTTCGTGGTCATTGCGGAACTATATGGCAAGATGATGACTGGGCGCATAGCGCGCAGGCCGTTTTTACTCTTGGGGAAAAGCTGGACGCCATAAAAGACGGCGCACTTTTTCCCTATGTCGGCGAGGCCGTGGAAATATATCGCTGCCCTGCCGATGAAAGAATAAGGAAACTTGATGAATTTTGTTATCGAAGCTTTTCTATAGCCAATGGTGCAAACGGAGAAGACTGGCCGGGAACTCACATTCCAGCAAAGTTATATTCCGAGATAAGAAGCCCTGCTACTAAGTATATTTTCATTGAGGACATTGACCCAAGAGGAGACAACGTGGGCTCCTGGCAAATGGATTTCGGTCCAATAAGTTTCATCGACCCGGTGGCGATGTGGCACAATGAAAGGACAACTTTAGGGTTCGCCGACGGGCATTCGGATATGCACCGATGGGGCGATAGGTCATTTATTGATTGGAGCCGGCAGGCTATGTATGAGGGAGCAAGTTTTCAATTCAATATGACCCCTCCGGCTGATGAGCAGGAAGACCTCGAATTCTTAGGTAAAGGATTTCCCTGCAAGTCTCATAATTAAGACCCGCCGGAGACAAACTTCCAAACTTTAACGAATAATACTATCAACATCCTGTTAGTATTTTTCTTTTCCATAATCAGACTACCCTGGCCTTGTCATTAATCCGGCAGTTGAAATCCCGGCGCTTTAGATGTACAATGTGAGAATGTAATGCAAGCTGCTGAAGAAAAATAAAAAAGGAAATTAACGGTTACAACACTGCTCTTATACACCAAGCTCACAGAGCCAAAGTAACAGGATGTAAAATGTTTAATTTTTTCGAGCAACCGTGGACATTGGTTTGCGGAGCAATACTTGTCTTATTCGGAGTTCTTACCTTCCGCAGTGTTCTGCCGGAAAAACGACACTGGTGGCAATGGCTGCTTCCAATCTTTGTCATTGTATCGGCCTTCGGGCTGGATATGATTGTTGAAACCGACCTCGAAAAAATCAATTCCATAATAAGGACATGCATAAAGGCGGTCCAGGAAGAAGATTTAAACACAATTGAAACTATTATAGCCGACAACTACAGTGACTCGTATCATGATAATAAAGAGCATTTATTAAACCATTGCAGACAGAAGTTAACATCGGCTCTGGTCGAAAAAAACAGAAAAACCTCTTGCTTAGTGGAATTGTCACCACCGAAAGCAACAGCAACCGTGTTTATGGTGACAACGTTCAACAAAGACAGTTACATTTCCCAAAATTATAAGCCATTTATATTTTCAAAGATAAGACTTCATTTTCAAAAACAACACGACAGCACATGGCTCATAAACCGCGCCGAAATCCTCGAAATCGACAAACAACCGGTGAACTGGAGTTACGTCAGATAAATAAGACATCTTAGAGGAAACTTCCTACAAAATCCTCTGGGGAAAACCAAGAATAAGCAAATTTCCACCAGGATAAAAAGTGCAAAGCCAACCGT
>JASFMF010000383.1:0-3263 GCA_050117705.1 Phycisphaerales bacterium | reverse complement strand
AGCAATAAAAACAGGTGGTGATATACGATTAAAACTCATCGTGGGATTAGGTTTACCGTCATTATCGAGAACATGTTCTCTGTAGAAATTGTAACGGCCCGACCATTTATATTTGCTCAAATAACCGTCGTATGCAAAAACAATCGCCACTGCAATGCAAATTACGATATAGATTTTGAAATTAGTTTTCTTAAACTTACTTATTGGAGCTTCGATAGCCATCTAAGGGCCTCTGTGAAATCTACGTTAAACGTTTCTGCGCAATTACCTCGGTTAAAGGCTGAACAAAATTCGGCACTATTTTTTCAGTCATTAGCTCCTCAGCCAGCTGGCATTGTCTTTCAAAAGATTCAAGCGGGTCGAATTTCATATTGATTGGAGGATACTGGCGAACCGTAAAAGATAAACTTATCGCCTCATCCGTAACCCGTCTTTTTTTCTTCGGCTCATAGACACTCGTTTTCGACTCGATGCTTATTCTGCCCTGAGTATAGTCATCATCAGACAATGCTATGACCAGCGCAGGTGAAAAACTAATACAGCGTGCGTCATTCGAATCCAAAAGACAATCAAAAGCGCTCCGGGTCAACAGGGCCTCAGCTATAACCTCATCATGACTGCCTGCACAATCAAAATCCATAGTGAATGCAACATCAAGCGAATCGATATCGAGGTGATTCACTCCAAGCATATAAGGAATAAGCTCGAGTATCAATCTGTCCTTGCCATAAGCCATTTCAAAGTCAGGGGGATTGGCCGCTCCCGAACCGATACGGTCTACTTCAAGACTGACCCATCTGTATTGCCCGCTGTTACGGTCTTCCTCCAAATAGTATTCATTACTCTCACGCCGATAGAAACGACCCATAGATGGAAATTGCTTCTGGATTCGCTCGAAAAAGGACAGTATAGTATCACGCCCGGTCGGCAGGTCCAACTCGGTATTGATATACATATCGATATAAAAATCGTCACAAAGCGAACTATAACTATTCAATGTCATCGCCAAAAACCTCCGGAGTATGTCCCTATAACACACTCCAAAATCTCTGCTAAAAAGAATCGAACCTCAAAATATTTAATCAACCGGGCAAACATTATACGTCCAAATACTCAGTTTACCAGACTTTTTCAGCTAAACTTCGAAGTTCCTTGCCGTAATTTCTCAGTATTTCAAAATATCCGCCGGATTCCGGAGCTTTCCCGGCGTTTCCATTGCTGAATTCCACCTCCTCTGACAATAATCATCGCACAGAACCACAATTCAAACAAGAAATAAACTAAGCCTTTTCAGGTAGTTTCAATTCCGTCACTATCGCCCCAATAGTTGATAAAATCGCAAAAATAAATACCCGCCAGATACAGGTCGCTATAATTCCGCCGTGATAGTTCATTATAGCCGAAATCGTAGTATAAATTACTGCGGTCATTACGCCACAAACCGCTGCAGCTGCTAATCGTTTACCCAAGTCCGCCCCGCCACAGCCTAAAGTTACTACCACTCCACCAATTAACGCGCCCGGCGTAAGAACCGCGAGCCACCAGAGCATACTTGAACTCGACGATTCTCCAATATTTTTCAGGCAAATAAGCTCAACCAATGCAAACAATCCTGCAATGCCAGCCGCACATAAACCTACGTGCCAATACCGCGGTTTCAAAGATGCCCGAAACTGCGCTCTTTTTCGCATTCGACGACGTATCGTCAAAGGCCAGTTATAGAACAAACGAAATACCCAGTGCTCCAGCAAAGCACCACGCTCACCGAACACCGGCACAATATGCACTGCATCCGTCGCCCAGTGTGCCGCCATGAATCTTGCAAGGGCAGGATAGTGATGCGTCATCTGAATAGGAAAAGCTAAGTAACCCACGTACTTAAAAAATCCCAAAAACACAGCGATATTGTAGTCCTTGAAATTCCGCTCACTGATAACCAGATACAGCACATAAAGTCCCCGAACCAACGAGCCCGGTGAAACCGGAACAACCTGAAACAATGCGATAATACCAAAACCAATACCCCATGCCTGCGCCCTCGGCATATCCGGATGTATGAAAACGAACATGGCCGCCAACAGCACAGAAACAGCCTGAGTCACCGGCAAAGTACAAATATGCACCGCCAGGCTTTTTAGGTACTTCTGTATAAATGGCTCATTAAGCTGTGAGAGGATAACCTGAGCATCCTCATCGCTGAGTATATGCTTCTTCTGTCCGCCGGCCACCATTTCACGAAGCCATTGCTCTCGAAGCTCTACGTTAAAATACAACCTGACCGGACGAACAAATATATATATGAGCTTTTCCCTCCTGAACTCTTTATCCGTTAGAAACTTATGCAGGCCGACCGGTAAAATCGACAAGGGCAAATGGCATAAAAACAAATAAAAGCTTACAACTACCCTATAAGTTTTATCTTCATTAAGACGCCCCGCTCTGTGCCAAACGATAACCTTCTCAATAACCCTCGCTCCGATAGACCGTTTAAAATAATCCCAGTCGCTCAGCATTTTCCCATAATGCCTGCGCCAATCCATTCTGCCCCAAATTCGCCGAGTAAATTTACCCAAAAACGGTACTACACCAATCACAAAAAATATCAGCGTCTTAATTTTACTGCCTCGCAGCTTCTGCTCGTGCTCAAAGTCAACCAAACCACGCACCTTCCATCCGGTTACCGCGCTTCCAAGCATCATTGACCACAACTTAGCGCTACAGAAAAGACGAATATGATTATGTGTAATATCAGGAATCGAATCTCGATAAACCTGTTCAGCAGTTTTGAGTTGCCCCAACATTTCACGCATATCGGCAAATTCATCGCTGTGCGCCTCGACAAAAGCTTCCAATTTGCCAACATCGCCTCTGTCAAATTGCACAACTGAGCCGCGCATAAGACCTTTGCCTATCAGCTTAAAATCGCCGGGGCTCATCGGTAAAAACGGCAATAATGTAAGCCCCGCCCGAAAATCAACCGCCACCAATCCTCCCGATGGATCGTCATCAGTCCCCTGGCGTTTTAGCACATTCGGCTGACTCTTGCAGGTTGACCATTCATACTGCCGTGCAAACTCATAACACCCCATATCGTGCAACAGCCTGACAAACTCACTCATAAACTTACGCTTCGCACGATATTCCGGCGAGCCGACCTGTTGCTCATCTACTGCTTTACTACTAAACCATTGCTTCAACAAATCCAGCCGGTCATCGACTTCAAGCCGCCACGTTCGCCCTTCGACCCACTCTCTCAGCTCACC
>JASFMF010000382.1:0-3276 GCA_050117705.1 Phycisphaerales bacterium | reverse complement strand
TTCGAAGGCGATGAGGAATATCACATAACGGGTCTGCCGGTGGCTGAAGATACTTTCGGCGTCGAGATGTTTATTCAAATGGCCATATCGGCACCTCTGGCGATGATAGTCATATTTATACTAATGCTGCTTTTTTTCCGAAAGCTCGTGCTTGTTATTTCCCCGATGATTGTGGCGATGGTTTCGGTCATTTCAACAATGGGTCTTCTCATCGGCTTGGGCTATCCCGTACACATTATGAGTTCGATGATACCAATTTTTCTCATGCCGATCGCCGTTGTGGACTCTGTTCACATTCTTTCCGAGTTCTTCGACCTTTATACCAAAGAGAAGGGCAGGAAAAACACAGTTCGCGAAGTTATGAGCAATCTGTTTATGCCGATGCTTTATACATCGCTTACTTCCGCCGCCGGCTTTGCCTCGCTGGCACTTACGCCGATTCCTCCTGTTCAGGTCTTCGGTATATTTGTTGCGATTGGCATTATGATTGCGTGGTTATGTACCGTCACTTTTGTACCCGCCTATGTGATGATGATAAAGGAAAGCTCACTTGAAAACTTTGGCTCGGCAAACATACATACGGAAAAAGAAGGCTGGCTCGGCAGATTGCTCACTTCAACCGGCAGGCCAACCTATACAAAAGCAAAACCAATTCTCGTAATTCTCCTGATAATTACCGCGGTGGCCTTGTACGGTATTACGCGAATCCAGATAAACGACAATCCCGTCAAATGGTTTTCCAAAAACCACCCAATCCGCCGGGCCGACATCGAATTAAACAAGCATTTTGGCGGAACGTATATGGCTTATCTGGTACTCAAGCCTGCCGATGGTAATGAAGTCTCAACACAGTATATAGATGAATTTAAAAAAGAGCTTTCAAATAAACTTACCGAACTAAACGATACATATCCGAACGCCCTGACTGTTTTACCTGAGCTGGAAAAAAATCTTTCGTTATATTCGACTACTGTTCAAAGCAAACAGGAGTTGCTTAAGAAATTCAACGACTTTGCCAATGATAAGCTTCAAACTGTTTCTGATGATGATTTTGATTTGTGGTACGACCTGACCGACTTTTTCGGCAGGCAGGTCGAACGCATAAAACCCTTCAAGCAGCCTGAAGTGTTACGATACATATCAGGTCTTCAGGAACATCTCGAAGAATCAGGCTTGGTAGGTAAAAGCAGCTCAGTTGCAGATGTTGTAAAGAAAGTACATCAGGAGCTTATCGACGGCAGAGAGGAAAATTATAAAATTCCCGATTCCTCAGGTGCCGTAGCTCAGTGCCTGTTACAGTTCCAGAGCAGCCATAATCCGGAGGATTTATGGCACATGGTCACGTATGACTACATGCACGCTAATATCTGGATGCAGTTGCCAAGCGGTGATAATAAAGACATGGAAAAAGTTGTTAAAGCAGTAAATAAATATCTCGATGATAATCCACCCCCGGTGGCGTTAAAACACAACTGGGCGGGGCTGACCTATATCAACACCGTATGGCAGAACAAAATGGTCTGGGGCATGCTTCAATCATTCCTGGGCAGCTTCATTATCGTTTTTATTATGATGGCGATACTTTTCCGTTCGCCGCTTTGGGGCATTGTCTGTATGGTGCCTTTGTTGATAACCATAATTGTCATATATGGTATCATCGGGCTGGTCGGAAAAGATTATGACATGCCGGTTGCGGTTCTAAGCGCATTGACACTCGGTATGGCCGTTGATTTTGCAATACATTTCCTCGAGCGTGCAAGAACAACTTACGCCGAAACCGGCTCATGGCAAAAAAGTGCCGGCCTGATGTTCGGCGAGCCCGCCAAGGCGATAAGCAGAAATGTTTTGGTTATTGCTATCGGCTTTTTACCTCTTCTGGCAGCGCCGTTGATACCTTATAAAACAGTAGGAATATTTTTGTGTGCGATAATGGCTTTGTCCGGAGCTGTAACGTTGCTGGCCTTGCCCGCTATTCTAAAACTCATGGAGAAAGCCTTATTCAAACGTATCAGCCGGCCAAAATCCGTAACATGCAATTGTGCATTCTGTCTGATTATCTCAGTGGCTATTGTAGTCCTGTTAGCATTGAATCTGCATCAATACTGGGCTCTTGGTTGGAGCAAATTAGCTATAATAAGCGTAATAGTAATACCCGCAATGTCAATTACCTGCGGAATTATGTCTCGCAGACAGGCCTGTAAAACCATTGCCGTCAAAGATGAAGAAAAGTAACTTTAAGAGGTGTATTATGTCGGTTGAAAGATATTTAAGAGGCATTGCAGGATTTTTTGTACTGGTAAGTGTTTTACTTGCACATTATCATTCGTACTATTGGCTGTTTTTTACCGCCTTTGTAGGATTAAATTTACTGCAATCGGCCTTTACTAACTGGTGTCCGATGATAACAATACTTAAAAAGCTGGGTGTTAAAAGCCAGGCGTGACTAATAAAAAGAAACGGAGGTGCACAATGAAACGCATAGTAACAATAATATTTATTCTGAGCTTATCACTGCCGCTTTATGCTGCTGATGGGTCGAGCTCAGACACGCAAACCCCCGATGTTGAAACCATAGTCAACAAAGCTAACATAGTCGCTTATTATCAGGGCAAAGATGGCAAGGCTCACGTTAAAATGGTAATAACCAACAAGCAGGGACAAAAGCGAGAGAAAGAGTTCAACATCTTGAGAAAGGATGAAGAAGATGGCGGCAACCAGAAGTATTTCGTTTATTTTCAGAGGCCGAACGATGTTCGGGGAACGGTCTATATGGTTCACAAACACGCCGATCCCGGCAAGGATGATGACAGATGGATGTATCTGCCCGACCTTTCTTTGGTGAATCGAATTGCTGCCGGTGACAAACGCACAAGCTTTGTCGGTTCGGACTTTTTATACGAAGATGTTTCGGGCAGAAGCCTGAAAGAAGACACCCACGAGCTTATCAACACCACCGACACACTGTTTGTTGTAAAAAACGTTCCCAAACAACCCGACACGGTGGAATTTAGCTATTTCAACGTTTCGATAGACCGCAAGACATACGTTCCTGTGAAGATGGATTTTTACGATAAGCAGGGCAAGCTTTACCGTATCATAGAATCCAAAAAGGTTGAGAAAATTCAGGAGTATCCGACAGTGGTAAAATCGGTCGTTTCAGACCTCAAGACGGGCAGCAAAACTGAAATGGAGTTTTCCGATGTAAAATATGATATAAACCTTGAGGACATCTTTCAGGAACGATATCTTCAAAGACCGCCGCGGGAGGCAATCAGA
>JASFMF010000381.1:0-3277 GCA_050117705.1 Phycisphaerales bacterium | reverse complement strand
TTCCTTGCGTGCTTTAATTGTGTCATATTTAGCTGTTTTGACACGCGCTAGAAGAATATTAAATGCTGACACATCATAGCCTATAGAGTTTATTCCAAGCTCATTCGCTTGAACTGATGTCGTACCTGAACCAACAAAAGGATCAAGAACGGTCTGTCCTTTAGCAAAATACTTACGCAAAAATATCTCGACTAATTGGGGAACATATTTCCCAAGATACGGGTGTAATCGATGAACATGTTTCGTTCTTTCTTTTTCTGGTAAATCTTTCTCGCGCCAGTTTAGATTCAACATCTCCAAAGGTGTGTCATTTGTAACGTCACGAGCTCTGGTTGGAATACTGTTTTTCTGATATATCCCGACTCGCCTTTCCTCTCGAGTGCTTTTGCAGACTTCGTGAGTTATACTTAATCCAGCTTTCGGAGCACTCTGTTCATGGTTATCATCAGGAACAACTTCATATGTCCTTTCGTCTATACGGTTAATCCTTACTATGTCATCAGGTCTTAGCTTGTGATATTGTACAAACTCCCTAACCCAAGATCTCTTTCGAAAGACCCACCGTGGCTTACCTGTTTTTTTGTCTGTAGGTATGTCAGTCTTGATTGGGGTTATAAGGCCAGCGACGTTAATGGTAATCTGATTTCCCAGATTCGTCTTTGTACAGCCACCGATAACATCTTCGGGAAAGAAATCAGGGCCACAAGCCCGGATGTTTAGCTTATTGTTCTTTATGGCTCCTGCAGTTAGCTTAATGACTCTTGATTCCATTCTTGCTATAATTCTCCTTTCAAAACTACATCATAACATCTCAAAAACCAAAACTTAACACCAAAAATAAACAAAATCAACCACATTCTCCACCAAAAACCCTTAAGATCAAAACCTATCTAATGTCCTTGCTTAGTTTTGCCTACAGTTCACGCTATTTTTATCCACTTCAACGCTCCGCGTTTACGTGAACGTATGATGTTCATGCTGGCTTCCGGCAGAACAAGCAACGAGTATCGAGTCACGGACATTAATTTCGATTTCCTTTGATTTTTCCCAAAAATATGGTATAATACCCACCGTTGGATAGGAATCCAACGTCAGCGGAGAACCGCACGCTTTCGTATCAGCAGATACACGCCAAAAACCATTTGTCTATTGTCTGTAGTCTATAGTCTGAGGACTAGTAATAGGATTTCAAATTTATGCAAAATACACTTCCTACCATCTGTATTCTGTCTTCCGTATTCTGTCTTCTTTTCTTTACATCTGTAAAGAATGCTCTACAAATCGACCCTTTTTATGCAAAACAAAGCCAAACATAAGTAGAATAGGTAATATAGGTAAAACAAAACCTGCCCTGAGCTTGTGCCCAAGGTACGGACCTGTCCTGAGCGGACCTGTCCTGAGCGGCGTCGAAGGAGCTAAATGAGACAACTTATCTTAGAGACCATTAGTTATTACTTAATCCATAATTAGATATTGAAAAAATGGGAGAAAATACATAAAACAAACAAGTCAAATGGATTTGCAGCAAAAAAATCAGTTAAAGACAACTTTGCTGGCCAGCCCGGAAGGCCGGCTTCTCCTTATCGGGATTGCTCTTGCATTTATTTACAGTTTCTGGCTTGGGATTAAGCTGCTTTTTTCACCGGACGAATCACAAATTTTCATTGGTATGACCGCCACTGAAATTATGTTCGGCCGGGCCGCGGGGATGGCCTTCGGGTACTCGGTTGGTCTTGGGCACGGCACAGTCATTCCGATATGCATGATAATTGAAACTTTTCTCGTACTTATCTTCTACCCGCTATTTGTATTTAGCTGGAGACATCTTTTAGTGCTTAAATGGCTCAAGAATACATTTGAACGTATTCACCTGGCGGCTGAAACTCATAAAGGAAAGATTCAAAAATACGGTATCATCGGATTATTCATTTTTGTCTGGTTTCCTTTCTGGATGACCGGGCCGGTAGTCGGCTGCGTTATTGGGTTTTTGTTGGGCCTGAGAGTCTGGGTAAATATGGCCGTCGTTTTAACAGGAACTTATGTGGCAATATTCGGCTGGGCCTTTCTTCTTCGACAATTCCATGATCGAGTGGCATCTCACAGTTCATACGCCGCGATGGTTCTTATGGCCCTGTTAATAGTCATTATCATTGTCGGACATTTATTACATGGAGCTTTCCACAACAATAAACACAAAACCTAAGCGGCTATGCAAATTTCAACAAGTTATTTAACTCAAAAATTCCAATCACCGAGAAAATCACTTTGGACAGGAACCAAATTCTCCGTTTCCTTCTTTAGCGGCGTGGTCCACAGATATATCTCATGCTCGCTGTGGTCATGCTCGGAGCTGAGCTTAATGACTTTATCCGGCTTAACTCCACGCATATCAAAATCGTGAGAGACAATCCGAGAACCGGGCCTGAGTTTTTCCAGCTGCGGAATCAACTTCACATTCAGACTCGGAAGCAGGTAAAGAGTGATTACCTGGGCCTTACTCAGGTCAAGAGTGAAAATATCTTCCTGCTCAATCGTAACCAGGTGTCCGACCTTATTCCTCTCGACATTCGCCAGCGATTCTTTTATGCGCTGCGGGTCGATATCATAACCTACAGCTTTACAGCCGTATTTTTTAGCAGCCGTCACCGGAATCCGGCCGTCTCCACAACCCAGGTCATATACTAAAGTATCCTTTGTGACTTCCGCCAGTTCCAGCATTCGTTCCACCACATCCTGCGGTGTAGGAACATATATTACATCCGGAAGGCGTTGCTGCTCCTCAGCAATTATTCCCGGAACGTCCGGAAGTGCCAGTCTGCCTTCTTTTTCCGAAGTTAATTCAATTAATCCCGAACCCGGTGTATCCATTGACAAGCGTAATGATGCTTTATACCGGATTTCAGTACCCGGCTCGCTGTTTAAATCATCCAACAGACGCGCGTAACTGATTGTGTCCGACAGCGTAACAGTTTCCCTTTTATCTGGAAGTATAACAACCGGATTGATACTGGTGACATTCAGAAACGTACCATCTTCCACCATCAGGCTGTAGTTTAGAGTTCTCAACGGCAAAATGGACGGATATGGATTATCAACTTCGACATCGAACAACAGTGTAACATCGTCATATTCAACGTCTTCTAACCTAAGACCTACAGTTTTTATGCTCGGTTTATCTAATTTTTGAACTTCATGATTTGCTTTACAACCCGCGAAATATACTAATGCAAAAACTAAATATAAATCCAGAAGTAGCTTGCGCTTCATACCCTTAATC
>JASFMF010000380.1:0-3283 GCA_050117705.1 Phycisphaerales bacterium | reverse complement strand
CTACTCTGCTATCAAGATTGCGGTTGCTCTCGCTGAAGCCTTCGATTGCAGCGTAAATGATTTACCTCTTTCACTGGTCGTATCATGGTATGAGCAAAAAGCAGTCGCAATTCTTCTGACATTGCTGCATCTGGGAATAAAGAATATAAGGCTTGGCCCTAGTTTGCCTGCGTTTGTCAGCCCGAACGTGTTGAGCGTACTAATTGAGAAATTCGATATCAAACCAATAGGAGATGCTGATGGCGATTTGGCCCAAATGTTAAAATTAGAGGGAGTTGTAGAATGACTCTGCGGAATATCGTAAAGATTGATGAGGAAAAATGTAATGGTTGCGGCCAATGTATTGACGCCTGCGCCGAAGGCGCAATCCAGTTAATTAATGGCAAGGCAAAATTAGTCAGTGAAATTTACTGTGATGGCCTGGGTGCGTGCATCGGGCACTGCCCCCAGGATGCTATTACAATCGAACAGCGAGAGGCCGAAGAGTTCGATGAAGAGGCAACCAAAGAACATCTTGCCAAAGGAAAAGACACTAAACCAAAGACTGATGTTGTTTGTCCCGGAATGGCATCTCAAAAACTGCGGGAAAAAAGCGAAACTACGGATTCTGCTGCAGAGGTTCCATCACAACTTACTCATTGGCCCGTTCAGTTGAAGCTGGTCCCGCCTCAGGCTCCGTATTTTGCAAATGCCGACTTGCTTTTAGTCGCCGATTGTGTGCCGTTCGCGATGGGGGACTTCCACAACAGGTTTCTAAAAGACCATAGTGTTATTGTAGGCTGCCCGAAACTGGATGACTCAGAGTTTTATATTGAAAAACTCGCAGCAATACTAAAAGCCAACAAACTGAACAGTTTTACGGTTATCCACATGGAGGTCCCATGCTGTTCAGGCCTTACTCATATTGTTCGACAGGCAATTTCCAAAAACAAAATTGAAATGAGCTTCGAAGATGTTACAATTGATTTACAGGGCAATGTTAGCCGAACGGAAACAATAAAAAACTGATGCCCGATTTGGAAATAGCAGTTGTTAATTGAGTAAGGAATACACAATAATGGCCAAATCCTCCAAGAAGAAAAACAATTCCAGGAAAAGTCAATCCATATTTACCCGGTCAATACATGCCGGTGAACCAAGAAGAAAATATGCTGACTCTTTAATGACTCCTATTATACAGACTTCAACTTTTACTTTTAAAGACAGCAAGCACATTGAAGACTATACAAGGAAGGGAAAAGAGCACTTCGAATACGGCAGATACGGCAATCCTACGGCACAAATTGCAGAAAAACGTCTCGCCGACCTCGAAGGTGCTGAAGATTGTGTTGTTTTTACCTCCGGGATGAGCGCTATCACAACGACTATTCTCACACTGGTTCGGTCGGGTGACCATATTGTAATTACTGATGACAGCTATAAAAAAACTCTTGAGTTTTGCCAGTCATATTTAAAGCAATTTGGTGTTGGATGTACCATCGTTCCTTTTGGAGATTATCAGGTTCTTGAAAAAGCAATTAAAAAGAATACCCGTTTTATATTTTCCGAATCACCGACAAATCCTTATCTTAACATATTCGACCTTGCAAAAATAAAACACATAGCGGACAAACATAATGTACTAACGGTGATAGACAGCACATTTGCCACTCCGTTAAACCAGAGACCTCTTGAATTTGGGATGGATTTGGTTCTTCAGAGCGCAACAAAGTACCTCGGTGGTCACAATGACATCTTGGCCGGTGCAGTCCTTGGAAGGAAAGAGCTTGTCGACAAAATTAGAAACCTTCATAAATCAATGGGTGGCCTTATTGACCCTCATTGCTGCTATCTTTTATTGCGAGGGCTTAAAACATTTCCACTACGAGTGCAAAAGCAAAATGAAACCGCATTGAAAGTCGCAGAATTCCTTGAAAATCATCCACGTATCAAAAAAGTTTATTATCCTTTCCTCGAAAGCCATCCTCACTACAAAGTGGCACAAGAACAGATGGCGGGCGGTGGGGGAGTCGTAACATTTGATATAAAAGGCAATCTAAATAACGCCAAGCATTTTCTGGATGCTCTGAAACTGTGTTATATCGGGCCAAGTTTTGGCGGCGTCGAAACACTCATTACACATCCCGCCTTAGTGAGTTATTACAACTACACAAGAAAAGAACGCTATGAGCTGGGAATCACCGATACTCTATTCAGACTTGCCGTAGGAATTGAGGACGCTGACGATATAATCAACGACCTGGAACGAGGTCTGAAACAGTAAGTGTTATCACTGCATCATATAGACTATCTGAAGGATTGCGCCGGAAAACCAAAATTTGCTTCCTCTCAGTATTCCGCAAATATTTAAACTTTTATCAATCGAACACATCGCCAATCGCCGAAGTATTTAAAGCTTAGGATTGTTTGCATAAAATCTAAATGCAGCTTTTTTGAAGATGGAAGATGAAAGGTCGGATTTAATGTTCGATTTTATTAAATCCATAATAATAGATTTTTGGAACACCGCAGCAGAGATGTCTCCCTATCTTTTATTTGGCTTTTTTGTAGCAGGAGCTCTCTCGGTATTCGTATCTCAGCGCCTTGTAGAGAAACATTTGGGCGGCAGGGGGCTCTGGCCTCTCCTAAAAGCTTCTCTTTTTGGGATTCCACTGCCTCTATGCTCATGCGGTGTAATACCGGTATCGGTTTCACTACACAAACACGGAGCAAGCAAAGGCTCCACAATATCATTTTTACTGTCCACTCCCCAAACCGGCGTGGACAGCATATTTGTAACATTAAGTCTTCTTGGTCCTATCTTCGCTATTTTCAGGCCTCTCGCAGCACTGGCCACTGGTCTCATCGGCGGCACCTTAGTCGATTTATTCGACTGGGATAAAGAAGACCAGAACCATGTTCATACGGAATGTACAGATGAATGTTGTGCTGAGGGTAATAAGAAAAATAGGGTTGTCAGGGGATTAAAATACGGCTTTGTTACGCTCCCACGGGATATTGGCAAAGCAATGCTGCTCGGCCTGGCCGTAGCAGCCTTTATTTCCGCACTGGTTCCGGATGGCTATTTCGCAGAAAAATTGGGAACCGGTATCTTCGCAATGGTAATAATGATGTTTCTGGGCATACCCGTCTATGTATGTGCAACCGCCTCTGTTCAGGTAGCGGCGGCTATGATATTAAAAGGCTTAACACCCGGTGCGGCTCTTGTTTTCCTTATGACCGGCCCGGCCACAAACGCCGCCTCATTTGTGACTATATGGAAATCTTTAGGCAAGAAAACGGC
>JASFMF010000379.1:0-3293 GCA_050117705.1 Phycisphaerales bacterium | reverse complement strand
GATGGCAAGCTCAAGCTATATTACGGAGCCGCTGACACTGTCATTTGTTATGCAGAGTTATCTCTGGAAGAAATAATCAAGAGCCTAAACTCATAGCATAGCCATAAAGCAGATTTGAATATCACCCTTTTGTTTTGACTTATCGGAATCAACCTATTTGATAATCTCAACCTGACCAAATGCAACCTACATCTACATCCCAAAAATACTGTTTTTATTTATCCTTAGATATCTTATGTTGCCTTTCTGCCGATAAATACAATGAAATTTTGTAATGAAAAAAGGAGATAATCCGATGAGCACGAAGAAAAATTTAACAATACTCTCGATAGCTGTAATATGTTGTATAACAATAGCCTGGTTTTCCGTATCAATTCAGGGTGTACAAAAAACATATGAAATCCAGCCACAAATTACCGTACCTGAATACAAAACCGATGCGGCTCGGGCTATTAATGCCTATGAGCGCTTAATGGAAAGATATATGAATCAGACCGAAAGGAACTCAAGAATATTCAATATGGAAATTAAAGGCATAAATAAAAAATTAGATTCCATCGATTATAAATTAACAGAACTTTCTATTCGAATCGGAAGAATAGAAAAGGAACTCAGAATCGAACCATTTAAATCTACAATCAATAAACAAGCCCCACTCAAAGCATCCGATAAAAAAACTTCCAAAAAATCTTTAACACCCAAATAAAACATTGTTCTTTTGTATAAGACATATTGATAATCAAGATTATCGATAAACAGGTTTATAACGATTACAAGACAATCGATAATACCACTTTTGCATCAATCCTTCGGACAATACTAATCAAACATTCTATATCACATTAGCAGGTTAAGAACGACATCATATTAGTCGATATATAACGCACCTCAATTTGGAGAGAGGCTTGAAATCAGGGGAGATGTTTGCTGCGGACAATCATAAGAAGCATAATAAAGGAGAGCTATAAATGATTGAGAACCCGGCGGTGATGAAATTGAGCGATTCAAACCAGAATACTAATAGTAGCATTGAGACCATCAGTTTTGACCTTGATATCCTTGGTGAGCCGATGCACTTCAGCATTAGTGTTACTCAGAAGCAAGCAAAGCTGTCAGATATAACCCCATTAGCAAGAACTCTTTCTACGAAAATTGCACTTATATTTTTAGATATACTTCGTCACAATGGGCAATTCATCCCTTGCCGTAAAGGTTGCTCAACATGTTGTAGTTACATGATTCCATTATCAGTTCCGGAAGCCTTCAGACTCAGGGAAGATGTGCTGGCTATGCCACCTGACCAGAGCAGAGTGACATTGCAATCATGTCTGGACAGAGCAAAAACAATTCTTGACAATAAACCAATGGAACTCGATGCCATTGAATGGACAGAGGCAAACAATGAAAGCCAATTATCTAAACTTGGCAAGTGGTATGAACAACTTAATATAACCTGCCCATTTTTATCAAACGGCTTATGTACTATATACGAGCAAAGGCCCCTGGCATGCCGTGAATATATTGTAAGAGGCTCAGCACTATTATGCCGTGCTGAATGGACAGATGGGTCACATAAAATTGATATGCCTGTGAGCACTCTTGAATGCCTCGGACAACTGGCTGCTGAGTTAGAACATACCGATTCTATAGAATCGGTGATATTGCCTTTAGCACTCCCCTGGGCACAAGAAAATTATGAACGCGGCAATCAAACCTGGCCTGCAATATTTATGGTCGAGCGTTTTATTGAGATAGTAAAAGCAACAGCATTGAAAAACTCCACGATTTTAACTTGCCCCTAAGACAAAATTAAAATCGTTTAATCCTCTCGAATTCCCTCATTATACTAATCTTTTCCTAAGCTCAAGCCGATCCTGACATCAGGCTCTGCTCTCGAACAAGATGCATAGTATTAGCCAAAGGTCTTACCGTCTTCATCTACATAAATAGCACTCTTCGCTTGTTCTATCACTTTAGTTGCCTTCGGCATGTCATCCAATTTGGGAATCTTGAACAATTTGCCACACTTCCGACAGCTTACTCTCCTGTCAGCGTTACTACTATCAAGCCGCCAGGTACTGCCACAAACGGGGCATTGGGCGATAATCTGCATCGGTACATCCCTTAAACCAAAAACCGAAACACTTACTGAGAAACAGCATCCAAAATCAATTCAATATTTTATCGATAGACTTAATAATTTCCCAATAAACTTTTTTTCTGCCCGATAATATCATTGCTGAATAAATAGTACTGTCCATAATTTAAAAAATCAAGGATTTGGAGGCAGACTAGTGAGATTCTTCTTGATTATACCACCCGAATCTGCTAAAATATTAATCATAGGGGGCCGGTATGAGAAAGATAATCTCGTGTAAAGTTATCAAGTCTATTCCACTTCATAATAGTAGTGACGAACTGCACTTTAAAAACAGGATTAAAAATAAGTCCCATAAAATCAGTGACTCTTCCAGAACTCCAAATACGAAAAAATGCCTTTGGGAACCGGAAGCATCTTCTAATAACAATCACAGCAGACAATCAGTTACTTATACACACCGCCTGGATATAATTAGAACATCTATCGACAACGGATTTACAACAAAAAGACTTGATTTTTACATATAATAATTCGCTATTTACCCTAATAAAAATCAGCCTCGAAATCAACGAAGTATTCTATTCTATACTAAATCCTTAAGATAACCCCCAAGATAATGACGGCACAGTGATAGTAATATTGCCACTGCTACTATTGTAATAGAGACATCTGGTGAGACCTCATGTATAACAACAGCCAAAGCGGTACCAGCAGCAGGAGGATGCTCAACGTCCAAGGCCACCATAATAAATACAGCAATCCCAACAACGAGTGGATATCCAAGAAAATACGGTAAACCAATAAAATAAAATATAGTACCCGTAATTAACCCAACAAGATGGCCACCAATAACATTCCTTGTATGCGCTGAAACAGCATTAGGCATTGCAAAAACGATAAAAGCGGTCGCGCCCATTGCACTGATTACGACCATTTTGTCCTTATCGAGAACAAGAATAACGACAAACAGAGCAATAGCAGCCAAAAAGCTTTGCCAAATGTAATATTTCCAAAGCCTCTTGAATTTCTCATCAATTGGTATGTGCGGCCTTATGTAATATTTTTTCAAATCCATAGCAATCTTCCATTCCCAATTTCTTATAAACCTGCCCCAATCATGTGCAAATCAGAACTGCTGTGGTGTAGAACAAAATACCAGCACTTTAATATATAGCAACTATAATTTACCACC
>JASFMF010000378.1:0-3297 GCA_050117705.1 Phycisphaerales bacterium | reverse complement strand
TCCATGAGGGGTGTGATTACCTGGTTGGAGACCTTTTAATTTCAATGTTTACTGCTTTTAGTGTTTAATGGGCTTTTGCCAACAATTAAAACCAAGTCTATTGGGTGAAATTGTTTTTCTCTCTTCAAGTAGGGGGATAAAATGATTATTATTTGTTTTTCGGACTATCCCATACAAAGTGGTAAGGAAGTTACCAAACGCTTCTTGGCGATACCCCGTCTACCTGAGTATATTAAGGGAAAAGGTAATTATGTTTATTCCGCAAGCGAAGAAGGTTATCGCAACATTTCCATTTTAGAAGTCGATGACGCTAAGGTCAAAGAAGCATTTGATGCCATCACTAAGGCCTATCTCCACTTTATCGATGTGCCGGGCTACAGCTACGATATCAGAGTATGTTATAAAGTTAGTGAGGCTATCAAATTAATGCAATAGTACAAGAAAAGGGCAGGGTCATCCGTGACTCTGCCCTTTTTGTTAAGCTCAACAATATCCTGTGCACAGGCCATCTCGGCCAGAAGTGCCAACTACTGCTATGAGTGGAAAGCCTCCTACAAGTCTGCAGGCTTGTGCTTGTTATACGTAAAATCTAAAGGTCTGATCCACATCCCCTGCCCCACTTTAAAGGTTTTTGCTATGGTGGCTTTTGGCATACTCCCATCAAAATCCCCTCGACCTAAGTTCACCTAAGTTGACAATACTATCACCTGGAATACAAGCTTTTGCATTGACAGTGCGTATGAAACTGCACCTAAAAAACCTGAATCTTAAGTTCTGAGGCGCTGCAATAAATGATGCCCTCAAGTATTCACCCGCCTTTGCCGAAAGGAAAAGGTAAAGGCGAAGCGTGGAATAGCTTGAGGGAATCATGCGGAAGAGTCGTTATGTAATTATCGTGGTTGGCTTGCTGGCATGCCTGTTTTTGATGAATACGGGGCAGACGGTTTATGCTTTTGGATTCAGGGATGTCGCCTCCATCGGGGCAGCATACATGACCCACCTGAGCCTGCATGAGCTGGGGCACCACGTGGTGGCTCAGGAGGTAGGGGCCGATTCTCCTCACATCAGTTTTTTTACCCGCAGAAACGGCACGTTTTATCCCGGGCTTTCCACGTACAAAGACATACCGGCGGAGTCGAAATTGCCCTACGCGGTGGGGGGCGAGAGAATGGCAGGGTTTACCTTTAACTATGCCCTAAGTTCATACCGTTACCAGCCCACTACCTATAACAAGGCACTGCTGTTTTTTAGCTGTGCCGATTTCTTTGTCTACACCTTGCTGGGGAATTACGTGCATCCGGAAAACGACCTGTACGACCCGAACCTCATCAGGGAGGAAACAGGCCTCAGCAAGGGCGCATTGCTTTCTATTGTGGCAGTCAAAACGGTCGTCAATGCCTACCGGGTTGTTGACGAAGATGCCAGGCTGTTTCCCATGATCTGGGTGGACGATAAGAGCGCGGCCTTTATGATCGGCTTCCGGTTTTGATTTGTGCGCCGAAAAGCGCTGAATCACGAAATTATATCTGCATTGTCCAAAACCCCAACCTTATGCAATCTGCGCAAGACTTCGATACATAATTCATATTGGCTCTTTTCCACGCAAAGCACTCCTAAGAAACTTGATCTGCTTCTTTACTTGCGATAACGACTTTCTGTATTTGGCTCTATACTCTTTAGCCTCTTTGTACTTCTTGAGTTCCGCTTCTGATACATTCTTGCCTTTATAGATGAACTTCACCTCCCCGCTTTTTCTCAACACAAGATAGTAGTATTCATGGCCCTTAATCTTCTTCTTTATGAGAGAACCCTCGGGCAATTTTGCCAATTCTCTCTCGTAATCCTCTTTCATCCGAAGAGAGTTCTCTAGTTCTTCTCGTAAGACACCCTTAATGACCGGCATGCTCTAACCCCCAGTACCTAAACTCTCTGTCTTGTGGATAACATTACGTGCCTTGAGTTCCGTTGGGTGATTGTGGAAGCAGAGAATATACCCCAGTTTCTTCGGTTCCTTTGGGGTGGATATATGATCTCATCTAAGTATTTGAGCCTTCATTTGTTTGCTTTGGCATTAGAGGGATTTCGTTGTATTTATGAAAGTGCCAACATAGTCAACCCTGACGTTACCATACAATATATGCAATTATATATTTTGTATGGTAACAAATGTCAATAAGAATAGTTACCATACAAAATACCAATTAATCAGTTCTGTATGGTAACTCAAATTGAAATCCTGCTTGATCTGAAGACTGATTTTCGATTTTCCGTAAGAAACCAGATTCCAAGAAGCCTGCTCACTTCGAAACATTTGGGGAGATTGCTTTTACAGAGTGACTACAGGATTAAATATGCCATGAACTGGCTTGTTACGTTTAACACCCGCATCGGCAAAATTTTTCCATGCAATCCCTCACCAAGCAAATCCTACCTTACTTTGCCTTATAAGACTCCCCTGAGAAATGCTTAACTATCTAGATTTGCAACATAAATTAGTTATGCCCCTTTGTGGCACTCTTGTTGCTCTTCTGATTGAGCGCGTGGAGCTGGCAAAGGCTCCACACATCTCGATACCAGAGGCAATGGTTTATGTGCAGCCCAGGAAACGCAGAAAGAAGAATTAAATACATACTGATTCTCATCCTTTTGGTCCTTATTCCGTTCAAGGTTAGTTGTGCAATTGCCTCGGAAGGTGGTGTGAGGTGCAGCTCTGTTTTAAAGTTCTCGGTCGGTGTTGTGGCCGCATTTTCAATACATGAGGGCGCTCATGCTCTCGTCGCTGAGTTGACCGACACTCACATGGACTGGGAACTCGGGAACTACAATCAACCCTTAGGATTTACCGAACATGCGAGTAACGATACAAAAGGGGCGGCCATTAATTCAGCTGGCCTACTCTCACAAGCCATAGGATCGGAGATTATTCTGCAAGTCGATAGCATCGATAAAAACGATGATTTCGTGCGGGGAATGATGGCCTGGAATATTGTGAACCCCATATTGTATGCCCTGGATTACTGGTTTCTTCATATATCAAATCAAGAGAACGGCAGTGGTTACCAAGGTGACATACAAGGCATTGAGCATTATGCCAATGAACCAACTGCTCACGCGTTTGCCTTATCCATGGCAGCTATTGCTGCCTTTCAGGGATATCGTTTCCTCAAAACTCAGTCATGGGCTCCAGATTGGTTGAAGGGGGAAACGCATACGCTACATTTCGCACCAGAGCCATCCGGTGGTTTTTCCATAACGTATAGATTCACATTCTGATCTGCCACCACAAGCCGAGCTTCA
>JASFMF010000377.1:0-3312 GCA_050117705.1 Phycisphaerales bacterium | reverse complement strand
AGAGGCAGGCCGCCAGCCATTCTTTTACCGCAGTTTTCTCCTCACCCAGACAGGCGTAAACCCGAAGGATGTTGTTTCTTGGATCAAAGCCAAGATCGATGTGTCCGAGATCCAAAAGCAGGAATTGCAGGGGGACACGCATCAGCCACCGGTCCAGGCCCAGCGCATAGCCAAACAGCATATGGCCCAGCCGTTGTCTTTCGCTTTGCGTCTTGCGTGCGGGGATGCCTAATCGGCCGGTTCCAATGCCGTGAATCCACCCTTCAATGTAGCGAAACGTGTTATGGTGACAGTCGGAGGCCGTGTGGATTCCGGATGCGATGGCGCAGCAGGTCTTGTACAGTTCCTGCTTCTGCTCATCCTTGAGCGTATCGAGCGCTTCTTGATATGCGGAATCCCATTCAGGACGGATCTTCGGCAGTCCGGCCAGGTCTGATATTTCTGCATCGAGACGGAGACCGCGTCCGTTTTCATCATAAAACACGTCCTTTCCCAGGGCCTCCATATCCTGAAATTCGGAACTCTTCAAAGTGGACTGAACGCCGACCGTGGTGGGACTGAATCGGGTGAGAAAGTCAATCGTTAGGAGCATCCGATCCAGCATCTTCCTCTGGACCTTGCTTAAATCTGAAACCGCACCGAGCCATTGGTAGGATCGGTTAATAAATCCAGTCGCCTCCGGGTGCGCTTTGATTGCGTCTTCTCTCGGTTCACCCGCCAGATACGCGTTCAATACGGCATGTATGGTTCTGATACTTTCGGCTTGTCGCGGCTGGCTGGTCTTCAACTGGCACCCTAACCCAGAGCACAAGCATCCGTTTTTAAAAGATGACCGTTCCAGTTTCCCCCGGGCAATGGCAAACAGTACCTCGTCAATGGTAGTCGGCAGGCCACTATCACAGGGGATAAGACCGGTGATGTGACAGCGAAGCAGACGAATACTATCGCTCAGTGGCCCCAGTTTGCTCTGCATTCTATGCAGGTGCTTGACCGTATCGTCCCATTCATCTTCCTTCCACTGGCCTTCCTCATTCGGAAAGAACCAGGGAATAGTACACCACTGGCTTATAAGGTTGCCATCCTCATCTGAATAGAGTGTAGAAACCATTTCACTCTTTCGGACGGGCGCCGGCGAGGTCTCTCCGGTGTACACCGCTTCAAATCCGGGGGGTACCTGGCCGTAGGGCACTAATGTATCTTTCTTTTTAGCCATAATCGCTCCCTTTATAAATCGTAACCATAAAAAACCGCCGTTGGGTATTTATGATCGAACCACCGGTCGTTCATTCCGCAGACGCGAAAGCCGTTATAGACGAGCAGCTCAGCCAGGGAGCAGTCATGAGGATTAGGCGGGCCGACGTCCATCATGACCCTGGCGCCGCCCTTTTTAGCGGCTTTGAGCATCCCCTTAAGCAGGGCTGTGCCGTATCCTTTACCTCTTTCGGTCTCATCCACCCACAAATCCCATATCCACGCCATCTTGTTCCAGGCCCAGAAATTGATGATCCCAATTCCAACCACAGTCCTGTTATCATCCTCAAGAACCAGCCATTGCACATTATCCTGCTTGAGCAGCTTCTTGAGTTCTTCCGCAGTACGAACGGGGCTTATCCGGGCGCAACGTGCGGCGTCACTTGCTTTTGCCCGGCGAATCTTCATATTCCCGCTCCCGGTCTAAGAAAATATCCTTTAGCGAAGCTTCCCATGCTTTGGGCCGCCGCTTTGGCGTACTCGGCCCTGGACAATGCACTCCGTCTGATTCGTCTAATCGGTTTGCTGTGATAGGCCTTCTGAAAGGCTTTGACGCGTTCGACGTCGCGGCTGCTCCAAATCCGCCAGCCGCGCCAGTCACGCCCGACATCCGGCATGAGTCCCTCATGAATCCACCGCAGCAGCGTGCTCTTGCAAATACCTGCTTTTTTTGCAACCTCGGCTGTAGTATACATTTTGGAAATCCTTAATTAACATAAGTATAGTTAATATACTAATCTTAACTATCTGCTTCTCGATGTCAAACAATTTTTTTCGCTTTTTTTGCTTTTTCCCCTTTTTCCGATGCCGCCGCAAATAGCTGTTCCGAATTAAAGTGAATCGAACTTTTAAAAGTATGCATAGTTGACCCGACATAATAAATCCTATATATTGTAGCGCAGTGAAAATCCGGCCTTCTTGGGACGGACTAAATTTCGGCTAAGGAGAATCTTAAAATGGGCGATAAGGGAAAAAAAGATAAAGGCAAAAGGGAACACCAGAAAAAGGCAAAACTTACTCCGAAGGAAAAACGAAAACTCAAAAAAGATAAGAAGAATCAATAGATGCACCGTGCTTTTCACGGCGGACGCTAAACGAAAAGCTGCGCTGCCCGGCTGCTTATTTATTAAAAGATTGTTTGACAGAGCCCAATAATGTGGTAAAATAGAAGCGCAAAAGATTAGAAACTCTTTGAGCTGCAAAGGAAGATAACTAACCTTTGCGGCTTTTTTTCGTTTGGCGTTCTCATTTAGAGGAGTAATTATGGCAAAAACACTAAAAACCTCGCCTGATAACAGGATATGTGCGTTCCCCGGCTGCAAGCAAGTCTTGAGTATCTATAACCATCAAACGCACTGTCATGTACATCGCGAGGAGATAGCTGAGAAGCATAAATTCAAGAATGCATATCACCATTTTTCAGGAAACAAATAATAGTAGGGGCAATCCCATGTGGTTGCCCTCATGCTCGCCGTGATCCGAATTTCTTGGTAGGGCGGGCTTTAGCCCACCGATTAAATCTGTGCATTTTAACTTTTAATTTCCTCGTGTCATTCCGAGCTTGCCGAGGAATCTATTGAAATATCCGCCCGAAGGGCCTCCTCAACTAAAAACTAAACACTTAAAACTAAAAACTCTCGGCTCTCCCCTATACCTACTTTCGTAGCCTTTTTTCTTCTTCCAATCTTTTAAGCAGTTCCTTGGTTTCTTTATTCATAGGTTTAAATTTCCCCGCAGGCCCGCCCGCAGTGAATAAGACCGCGAAGCGTGTCACCAATGCTCCTAACAATACATATCCGAGAATCACCTGTACCATTAGTAATACCTGTCCCTGCCAGCTATCCGGATTCGCTGCTATATCTCCGAATCCTAATGTTGTCATAGTAACAACTGAAAAATATAATGCGTGTACGAATCCCCTGATTTCGCCAACTCTTTCATTAACCGTAACGCAGTTTGGCCATAGGAAATAAGCCAAGGCAAACACTAAAGCCAGACCAAAAAACCAGAGAATGATTCGCCACGTGCGAAGACCATAGTCACTTATAGACCAGAACAAGC
>JASFMF010000376.1:0-3313 GCA_050117705.1 Phycisphaerales bacterium | reverse complement strand
GGTAGTTCTTTGCCACGAGTAGCCTGACCTACTATATATTGAAATTGACTATCAGAAAATGCTGCTTGGGTTGGTTCATTTATCGTGAAAATATCTGGAGGGCTATAGAATAAGTTATGCATGAAGTATTGAAGAGCGATAAGAAAGATTGCTATTGATATCGTGACTAAAGTAATCCCAATTATCGCGATTATCTTTCCTTTGACCATTAACAATTATCCTATATTCAATACTTTATCCACATCAGGCATAAACCCTGAGGCGGAGCAATCGGTCCCGCTGCGGTTCGGTCTTTCGCTTCGAGGATTTCATTTATCTTTTCCGGTTCCCATCTGCCTGCGCCGACTTCGACCAGTGTGCCAACGATATTCCTGACCATATTATACAAAAAGCCGTCCCCTTCGACATCTATATATATCCATTTATCTTCTGAGGTTGCCTCACATCGAAAGATTGTCCGAATGGAGCTTTGTCTTTTATCTGCCGCCGATGCGAAGGATTTAAAGTCTTTTTTCCCGACAAGCAGCTGTGCGGCCTGATTCATTGCGGCTGCATCGAGCCTTTTCGATATATGCCAGCACTGGTTTAGTTGCAGGACGGGTCTATGCCTGCCTGTGTAAATCGTGTAGCGATACTGCTTGCTGGTTACGCCACTTATTAAATCGAATCCCCAGGGTACTTCCTCTGCGGAAGTGACAATAATATCGCGAGGAAGTCTGTCACTGATTGCTTCGGGGAAATTCTCCGTGGGAATAGGCGAATCGACCTCGAACAGTGCAATCTGCCCTAATGCGCTTACACCTGCATCGGTTCTGCTGGCGCCATGGACGTGGATTTTAGTCCCGACAAGATTGGAAACAGCCTCTACAAGCTCACCCTGAATGGTTTTCTTACCCGGCTGTATCTGCCAGCCGTGATATTTACTGCCATCGTACTGTACGGTGAGTTTTATATTGCGAACGGCCATTATTACCGATTAAAGCAGCTTTTCCGCAATCTGAACGGCGTTCAGAGCGGCACCTTTTCGCAACTGGTCGCCGGCGACCCAGATATTTATGCCGCGGTTTTCCGGGATGGATTCATCCTGACGGATTCGCCTAACGAAAATATCGTCTTTGCCTGAAGCGTCAATCGGCATGGGGAACCGATTATTTTTTCTGTCATCCAGTACCGATACGCCCGGTGCCGTACTTAGAAGGTCCCTGACCTGGTCAGGAGTAATTGCCTCGGTGAATTCCAGATTGATACTCTCACAGTGGGCACGGAAAACCGGCAGGCGAATACAGGTGCAGGTAATAGCAATCTCGGCGCAGTCAAAAATCTTTCTGGTCTCATTGACCATTTTCATTTCTTCCTGATTATATCCGTTCGGCCCAAGCGCAGAGTTATGACTGAATACGTTAAACGCTATCTGATATGGGAAGGCGTTGCAAGTAGGCTCTTTCCCGTCCAGAATCTCGCGTGACTGATTTTCCAGCTCAAGCATTGCAGATTGTCCGGCGCCGCTGGCCGCCTGATAAGTGCTAACGACCATACGTTTGACGGGATTAGCTTTATGCAAAGGCCAAACCGGCACGATGCCTATAATCGTTGAGCAGTTCGGGTTTGCGATTATACCTTTGTGCTCATTAATTGCCTGCGGATTTATTTCAGGTATAACCAGCGGGACATCCGTGTCCATCCTGAACGCTGAGGAGTTATCCACGACAACCGCACCGGCTTCGACGGCGGCGGGCGCAAACTCCTTACTTCTGGATGCACCGGCGCTGAATAATGCTATATTTACGCGGGCAAAGCTTTTCTTAGTCAGTTCTTCGACGACGTATTCTTTGCCTTTGAATTCTATTTTCTTACCGGCTGACCGGCTGCTCGCTAACATCTTTAGAGAGTCATAAGGGAAATCCCGTTCTTGAAGTATTTTCAAAAATTCCTGTCCGACCGCACCAGTTACTCCCGCGATTGCCAGATTACAAGCCATACCTAAAACTCCTCGAAATTCCCTTAAAACAAATATAAAGGCAGCCAAGCTAATGACTGCCCCTTGCACTTCCAAAATTATAAACAACGCATTATAGCGTTTTTATCGACAGAATGCAATATCTGTCATAACATTTTTCTCTTTAACCTACGCGTTTGGAAATTCCTTGTTCATCATTCGACATCAGGCATTTGGCCTGGCGTATCGCTTGGATTTGTTCTTTGCCAGAGGGCCGCCATTATCGATGCCGTTATTATGCAGATAAATACGAAAATTGCCGCCGGTATCGCGGCTTTTTCCGTGAAATGTTTTAGTGCCAGCACTGTCCCCAGACCGGCGTTTTGCATTCCAATCTCAATGGCTAAAGTTCGTCTCCTGCGAATATTCATTTGAAATAAAGAGCCTACGCCATAGCCACCGAGCATACCGTAAACATTCAGTATCACAGCCGTTGCCAGAACAATGCCGGTGACCTGTGCCAGACGGTCTTTATTAAGTGCTATCACCAGCGAACAGATAAATATGATGAACGTAACCGATATTGCGGGAAAGACAGGTAGAATCTTTTCAATTTTTTCTTTAAGGTAATGCCTTACACCAAATCCAACAAATAAAGGTACTACTACCATTTTAATAACGCTAAGCATCATTTCGCCAAATGGAACTTCCAGTCTTGACCTTGCCAGAATGAATGTCAAACCCGGCGTCAGCAGTGGGCACAACAGTGTAGAAACAGTTGTTAGTGAAACCGAGTACGCCGTATCAGCTTTGGCAATGTAACTCATTACGTTACTTGCCATCGCTCCCGGCGCAGAGCCGGTCAGTATCAATCCGACCGCAATTTCGGGTGGTAAACTGAACAGCCTGGCCAACACAAACGCCCCTAACGGCATGATGCTGAACTGCGCCGCTGAACCGATTAAAACTATAATTGGCTTTTGTGCTATTCGTTTGAAATCATCGATTTGTAATACCGCTCCGATACCGAACATCGTAAGCGCGAAGAACCAGTCCATCCCCGGCTTTAAGCTTACAAAAGGCCCCGGCCACAAGTACGCCAAAATCCCAAATGCGACTACCCAAATTGCAAAGTACTTCGTATAAAAAGATAATATTTTTTTTAGCATGACTTAGTAGGATGGGGCTTGCTTGGCTCGGCGAAGCATAATCGAAGACGGTCCCCCACCTTTTAATCTAAAATGTCTTTATAGTCTGCGCAAAATTTCTTTCGCTTACATGCACTACAGTAAGTTCCTCTCCATATATTATCAAACTGCTCCATAACTTTGCTCACTATTTTTTTGTCGTCGGTTATAATGCCGGCTTCGAAATTCC
>JASFMF010000375.1:0-3314 GCA_050117705.1 Phycisphaerales bacterium | reverse complement strand
GGCTATGTAACAAGAGTAACACTCGCAGAATCAGGATGAGTATATTTGCAGTGCTGTTCGTCCTAACGATTCTTAGCTGCTGCCAACAAGGAAAATGCGCGATTGAACAAAAGCAACCAATGAGTAAAGACGAGCGGATGAGATGGTGGCGAGAAGCAAGATTCGGCATGTTCATCCACTGGGGTCTTTATGCAGTACCGGCCGGCGAGTGGAAAAGCAAAAAAATATCCGGCATTGGCGAATGGATTATGGAAATGGGTGACATACCTGTTGCCGATTATGAACAATTAACAAAAAAGTTCAATCCGATTAAGTTCAATGCCGATGAGTGGGTTCAAATCGCCAAGAATGCCGGAATGAAATATATAGTCATCACATCCAAGCATCATGATGGCTTCTGTCTGTGGGATTCAAAGGTTACAGATTATGATATTATCGATGCCACACCGTTTAATCGTGACATTCTTGATGAGTTATCTAAAGCATGCAAGAAGCAAGGTATCAAATTTTGCTTTTATCACTCAATAATGGACTGGCATCATCCCGATGCACAAAGACCTTTCTATCCGAATTATAATAACACGAAGCGTTCGAATCCCAATTTCGCTCGGTATGTCTCAAACTACTTGAAACCTCAGCTTAAAGAACTGGTCAAGAATTACGGCCCTCTTGGAGTGATGTGGTTCGACGGCGAATGGATAAAGGACTGGACGGAACCACAAGGCAAGGATATGTACAATTACATTTTAAGCCTCCAACCCGATATTATTATCAACAATCGCGTGGGCAAGGGACGTAAAGGAATGCAGGGTATGAGCAAGGGCGAGGAATACGCCGGCGACTTCGGTACTCCCGAGCAACAAATACCACCAACAGGTCTGCCGGGTGTTGATTGGGAAACCTGCATGACCATGAACGACACCTGGGGCTACAAACACTACGACCAAAACTGGAAATCAACCGAAGACCTGCTTCGCAAATTGGCTGATATTGCCAGTAAAGGCGGTAATTTCTTATTAAACGTCGGCCCTACTGCCGAAGGATTAATCCCCGCACCCAGTATCGAGCGTCTGGCAGCCATAGGCGAATGGATGAAGGTAAACAGCGAAAGCATCTACGGAACAACGGCAAGTCCCCTTGGTGAAGTACCATGGGGACGATGCACTGCAAAACCCGGCAAACTATATCTTCACGTTTTCGACTGGCCAACAGACGGCAAATTAGAAGTGTCGGGATTAAACAAAACAGTTAAGAAGGTATATTTATTAGCAAACAAGCAAAACAACAAGTTACCTGTAAGTAAAGCTGAAGACAAAGTCGTTATTACGGTACCACACCAAGTGCCGGATTCTATTAATACTGTTATAGTGCTCGAAATTACAAACTAAGGAACAATACTAAATAGCATAAAAACGTAAAACTGAATTTCATAATTAAGATAAACAGGAAATCAACAAGTGGAAAAATGATAAGGAGTGAGTTATGAAACTTAAACCTCTTGATGACAGAGTTATTATCAAACAATTAGAGGCCGAAGAGAAGACTTCCGGCGGAATCATTTTGCCGGATACGGCACAAGAAAAACCACAGATTGGTAAAGTAGTAGAAGTCGGCCCGGGCAAATCGCTCGATGACGGCAAGCGAGCTCAGATGTCGGTAAAGAAAAAAGACGAAGTTATTTATGCAAAATATATGGGAAGTGATATAGAATTTGAAGGTAAGAAATATGTGATACTGCGGGAAAGCGATATTCTCGGAATTGTCGAAAGATAAACGATAACCCTAAATTTACAGCTCATTGAATGCGAATTAAAAACCGATACAAATGATATTTAAAAGAGGTAATAAAAAATGGCAAAACAATTAATGTTTGACGATACGGCACGAACACAGCTTAAAGATGGTCTGACACAATTAGCCGAAGCTGTAAAGGTTACACTCGGCCCAACCGGAAAAAATGTTATCCTGCATAAAAGCTGGGGTTCTCCGAAAGTAACAAAAGATGGAGTCTCGGTCAGTAAAGAAATCGAATTGCCCGAACCTTTCAAAAACATGGGCGCAAAAATGGTCAACGAAGTTGCCAGTAAAACTTCAGACGTCGTAGGTGACGGAACCACAACCTCAACTGTTCTGGCCGAAGCGATTTATAACGAGGGTCTCAAACACGTAACCGTCGGCGCAAACCCAATGGCCATTCAGCGTGGTATCAACAAGGCGGCAGAAGTTGTGACTAAATTTATCCAATCCGTCAGTGTGCCGGTAAAAGGTCACGGTGACATTGCGAAAGTCGCAACCATCAGCGCAAACAACGACCCGGCCGTCGGTGAAATTCTGGCAGAGGCAATCGATAAAGTCGGCAGTGAAGGTGTTATCGAGGTTGAAGAAGGCAGAGGAATGGAAAACGAGCTGAACGTTGTCGAAGGTATGCAGTTCGATAAGGGTTATATATCTCCTTATTTTATGACCAATGCCGACACTCTCGAAGCAATTCTTGAAGACGCCTATATACTGCTCCACGAAAAGAAAATATCGAATGTACGTGAGCTCATTCCACTGCTCGAAAAGATTGCTCAGGTAGGAAGACCCCTGTTGATTATTGCAGAAGATGTCGAGGGTGAGGCATTAGCCGCCCTTGTTATTAACAGATTGCAGGGTGTGTTGAAAGTTTGTGCGGTAAAAGCGCCTGGCTTCGGAGACCGCAGAAAAGCAATGTTGTCCGATATAAGCATCTCGACCGGCGGACAGGTGATTACGGAAGACCTGGGTATCAAGCTCGAAAGCATTGAGCTTTCGCAATTAGGCCAGGCCAAAAAAATTGTCATAGACAAAGAAACAACAACGATAATCGAAGGGGCAGGGAAAAAGAAAGACATTACAGCCCGCTGCGACCAAATCCGTAATCAGATTGCAAAAACAACAAGCGATTACGACCGTGAAAAATTACAGGAACGGTTAGCCAAACTTACAGGTGGAGTAGCTGTCATTAAGGCCGGCGCTGCAACCGAAACGGAAATGAAAGAACGCAAAGACCTCCTTGACGATGCGTTACATGCCACAAGAGCAGCGGCTCAGGAAGGCGTTGTTGCAGGCGGCGGTATCATATTCCTCCGCGCCATCAGCGAGGTGGAAAAAGCAAGAGCAAAAGCTAAAGGCGATGAAAAAATCGGTTACGATATTGTGACCAGGGCACTTAAAGCCCCAACAACTCAAATTGTTGAAAACGGCGGTGGACAAGGAGACGTGGTCGTAGCTCAACTCCTGGAGAAAAATCAGAAAAACATAGGTTACGACGCCAATACCGGTAAGTTCGTTGA
>JASFMF010000374.1:0-3315 GCA_050117705.1 Phycisphaerales bacterium | reverse complement strand
TGGTCCCAGCTTTGAAGTCAAGGCTTCGATGGGACACGTACGTGATTTACCTTCAAAAGGTCTCAACGTCGATATAGAAAATGACTTCGAGCCGACTTACGATATATTACCAGGCAAAAAGCGTACGGTCATATCGCTGAAGGCCGCCGCAAAGAAATGTGACAAACTATATCTTGCCACCGACCTCGACCGTGAAGGCGAGGCGATTGCCTGGCATCTTGCACAAATTCTCGGCATACCCGAAGAAAAAACATACCGTGTGATATTCAACGCCATAACCCAGTCAACTATAACGAGAGCCTTTGACGACCCGGGCAAGCTCAATATCGATAAGGTAATGGCCCAGCAGGCCCGGCGCATTCTCGACAGAATCGTCGGCTATCAGATAAGTCCTCTGCTATGGAAAAAAGTTACTCGCGGCTTGTCGGCTGGCCGTGTCCAGTCCGTGGCCGTCAAAATGGTCGTCGAGAAGGAAAGAGAAATCAGCCAGTTCCAGCCCGTTGAGTACTGGCTTATCCCCGCGGTTTTCACTACCGACTTGCAAAGTGGATATAATCAAAAATGGCTGGATTTTATTACGCCGAAATCTGAAGACGATAATCCTCCTACAATCGCCGAGCAGAATAAATGGCTTACCAAACACAATGCTTTCAAGGCCGAGTTGCACAAGGTTAATAATGAGAAGTTCGAGGCATCCAATCAGGAACAGGCCGGTCGGATATTTGAGGCGCTCAAGGATGCGGAATTTAAAATAGCGGATATAGAAAAGAAGGAATCCACTTCGCGTCCTTCGGCTCCTTTTATAACTTCGACGATGCAGCAGGCCGGCGCAAATAGATTGGGCTTTACTGCGAAAAGGACTATGGCGGTGGCCCAGCAGTTATACGAAGGTATCGACTTAGGCTCGATGGGCTCTCTTGGTCTTATTACTTATATGAGAACCGACAGCACTCACCTTTCAGATGAAGCTATTAAAGAAGTGCGTAACTATATCGGCAAACGTATCGGCCCGGATTATCTTCCTGCAAAGCCGAAGGTATATGCTTCCAAAAAAGCTGCTCAGCAGGCACACGAAGCAGTCCGTCCTACGGATGTTGACCTTACACCCGCTGATTTGAAGCCTGTTCTTACCAGTGATCAATTTAAGCTCTACGATATTATCTGGCGTCGCTTTGTAGCTTCCCAGATGCAACCTGCCAAATGGAATATAACAAATCTTAATATCGCAGCTGAAACATCGGTTGGCCAATGTTCATATAAAAGCGCAGGACGGGTATTGGTTTTCGACGGCTTTACAAAAATCTGGACAAATTCATCGAACGAACAGCAATTGCCGCCGATGGAAACAGGCCAGAAAGTAGAGGCGGTTGATATTAAAGCCGAGCAGCATTTCACAAAGCCGCCGGCACGGTTTACCGAAGCGTCTCTTGTAAAAGCGCTGGAAAAGGAAGGCGTTGGCAGACCAAGTACATACGCCGCGATAATTAGCACTATACAGGATCGTGGCTATGTTGAAAAACAGGACAAAAGATTTTTCGCAACCGATATCGGTGAGGTCGTGACGGACAAACTTAGCGAGTACTTCCCGAAAATAATGGACATCGCCTTCACCCGTTATATGGAGGAACAGCTCGATAAGATAGAAGAACAACATCTGGATTGGCTTGTTGTCCTGAAGGATTTTTACGGTCCATTCAAAGAAAGTCTTGAGACGGCACAGGCTGAAATGAAACACGCCAAGGCCGAAATGACACCGAGCGAATATAAATGCCCGGATTGCGGCCAGCAGCTCGCATACAGATTCGGTAAAAATGGCAAATTTCTCAGTTGTTCGACGTATCCGGAGTGCAAGTTTGCATGTCCCTGCGATAAGGAAGGCAATATGCTCGAAGAAAAGGTAACTGAGCACAAGTGCTCTGAATGTGGTAAGCCGATGGTACATAAAAACGGCCGATTCGGTCCATTCCTTGGCTGCAGCGGCTATCCGGACTGTAAAACCACCCAAAAGATTGATAAGGAAGGCAATGTACTGCCGCCCAAACCGCCGCCGGAACCAACCGGAATAAAATGTTATAAATGCAAAGACGGCGAACTCGTAATCAGGCAAAGCAAAAGGGGGCCCTTCTTAGGCTGCGGTAGATTTCCGAAATGCAGGACCATAATAAGCATAAAGCAACTTGACCATCTGAAGGAGCTGCAGGCCGCTGGTCAGTGGCCGCCTGATACATGGGAAGAAGCCGACGAGCTCCTTGGAAGAAAGAAGGCCAAAGAGCCTTTAAAACTCAATAAATAAATTCAAAAGTTAAATATTGCTTATTATCCCGACGAGCTAAGGAAAATCCGGGAATTTCACATGCCACCTAAGTCTCTGATATAGAATTGGGATTGAGACGACATTTATTTTATTGCTTGCCAATGTTTCGAATTTTTGTTCACTATTTATGGTAGGTTAAATGTCTTTGCTAAGCCGCTTAAAATAGGTATAATAATTCCATAAATGAGTTGCTCTGTCAGAATTGATGCAGAATGGATAAAAAAAAACAAACAGAAACCACATCACTTGAGACGGTAGAGCCGATAGGCAAACGTGTCCTGATTCGCAAAGACGAAGATAAAAAACAAACCAAAGGCGGCATCCAGCTACCCGACAATATCGAAATCCCCACCATAACAGGCCGAATCATCACAATTTCCGCTGAAGTTGAAAACTCTCCGGACATACCCCTGCGACAATATGATAAAGTGCTGTTCAATCCCAAAGGTGCCATACCCGTTGATTTCGAGGGCGATAATCGCCTTTTCGTGGTTGAGGTCGAAAACGTCGTGGCGGTCTTTCGAAAGTCATAGAATCATTTCATAGATATAACTTTTATAAAGTTATCAACCTGATAATTCTCTAATAACTAACATTTCAGATTAGTACATGGTACTTTTACATTATTTCTGATATTTTCCTGACGGCCTCGGGAACTTTTTAGAGATTAGCCGCGTCATTAATCGTGGATAGTGAATATGACTGGTGTAGTTAGAACGGAATTCGAGCAGTTTTGGACTGAGACTGTAGGTAAAGTCCGGGCGTATATGTTCTGTGCATGTGCGAACTGGGCGGATGCGGATGATTTATCCCAGGAGTGCTATCTGCGCGCCTTGCGCGGATGGGGTCAGTTTGATGGTAATGGAAGCAGAAAAGCATGGCTTTTTGTAATTGCATACAGAACGCGGGCGGACTGGTTTCGAAGAGGTAAAAAAAAGAAGACTGTTTGTCTGGAGAATGTAAATGAGCCTGTAGTTGATTCGTATAAAGACCAGACAGAG
>JASFMF010000373.1:0-3319 GCA_050117705.1 Phycisphaerales bacterium | reverse complement strand
AGCACGGTCTGCGCTCCATCCCGGTGTTCGTTGATGACGGGCCTGCACACAGGCCGTTGCCTTGTCCGCGGCAATGCGCGCGTACCTCTCAGACCCGAAGACCTCACCGTCGCAGAGCTGCTCAAACAGGCCGGTTACACCACAGGTATAATCGGCAAATGGGGACTCGGCGAGCCCGATACAACGGGAATCCCCAACAAACAGGGCTTCGATTACTGGTTCGGATACCTCAATCAGAGACACGCGCATAACTACTATCCGAAATACCTCTGGCGCAACGAAGAAAAGGTCGAGCTTGCAAATGAGGTCAACCACATTATTAATGGTCGTGACCGCTCTCCCGGCGGCGTCGCAACCAAAAAAGTTGAGTACTCTCACGATCTATTCACCGAAGATGCCCTGGCCTTCGTTGAAAAGAATAGCAAAAGACCTTTCTTTTTATATCTGACCTATACAATCCCTCATGCAAACAACGAAGCCGGTAAAAAAGGTATGGAAGTACCTTCACTCGAGCCGTACACCGACAAAGATTGGCCCGAGGCTCAGCAGGGCCACGCCGCTATGATAACTCGTATGGATCGCGACATCGGCAGACTATTAGACAAGCTTAAACACCTCGGCCTGAACAACAATACACTCGTAATGTTCTCAAGCGATAACGGCCCACACAAAGAAGGCGGAGCCGACCCGAGCTTCTTCAGAAGTTACGGCCCCCTGCGTGGTATCAAACGTGATTTGTACGAAGGCGGCGTACGAGTCCCTATGATTGCACGCTGGCCGGGCAGGATAAAACCCGGCTCAGTCACCGACCACGTCTCGGCCTTTTGGGATTTCCTGCCCACCTGCTGCGAACTGGCGGACATAAAACCGCCGCGGGATACCGACGGTATTTCCTTTCTACCAACGCTTCTGGGCCGGGACTCAGAGCAAAAAAAGCACGAGTTCCTTTACTGGGAATTCCACGAGCAGGGCAAAAAGCAGGCCGTTCGAATGGACAACTGGAAGGGCGTCCGCCTGAACGTAGCCAAGAACCCTGATGGCCCGATAGAGCTTTACAATTTGAAAGAAGACATCGCCGAACAAAACAATATTGCCGATGCACATCCTGAAATAATCGCAAAGATTGATATGATTATGTACTCCGCCCGCACCCCTTCCAAACACTGGCCCCTGCCATAATTTGATACAGGCTCATTCCTGCCTAAGGCACACCTAGGGCGGAACGAAACACAGCCTCCGGCAGCACGAACGACTCTCTCTGTCATTCCGAGCGTAAGAGCCTGCCCTGAACACAGTCGAAGGATAAGAACTTAAAACTCAGAGCTTTTTTACCTCCCCTCTCGTACCATCGCACCCTCTAACCCTCGTACCGACAAATTTGTCCTTTTTAACTTTTCCTCACGAATATTTTCTGAAAACTGTTGAAAATTCACGGCGAATATATTAATATGGCGAATCTGGAAAAACAGGAAAAGTCATTATCTTTCAGGACGTGTAAAATACTATGGAAAATCATCGTAAGAGCAAGATAAAAAAGATACGAAAGAGCGGCTTCAGAACTCGCATGAAATCCAAAGACGGCCGAAAGGTACTCAGCAAAAGACGAAACTCAAAGCATAAACGCCGCTAACTACACCCACAACGCAGCAATTTCCATCTTGCCATTGCGAGGTCTCCGCCTTGCTTTCACAAGAAAGCTGGGGACCGCGGCAATCTCAAAAAATATCGTAGATCCGGCGCTGCTTGCTGAAAGTCCGGCTTTAGACGGAACAGAATAAATCAAAAGCCTGCCTCCGGCAGCACAAATAACTAAAAACTAGCAAGGTTACTAATCTCATCGGCAGACAAAGCCCGGTTGTATATCATGACCTCATCAAGCATACCGTCAAGGAAGCGTCCGGTGGATTCCGGATTCTCGCCTAACAAGAACGGCATCTCGTTGGTAGCTGTTCCATCAAGGTCAGGATTTACTGTCTCTGCAACACCATCGATATAAATTGTACCTCCAACTTCATTGTCATACACACCGGCAACATGATGCCATTCACCCAGAGGCAGCTCAGTTACCGAGTCCGCCGCTTGCCAGCCGCGTGTACCGCCTGTGAATCCGAAGTGAATACCTGTTGTATCGTTGTTGACGGAAAGCCTCCAGGCGGTTTCACCCTTGCCGGCGATAGCCATCCAGGCGGTTGTTATCGACCTGATGTTTACCCATGTTGCGACGGTCATCTTTTCGCTAAGGCTGTTGAGTTCTTCACTGGTGCCACAATCCACGTAGTCGCCGTCACCATCGAGGTCGATTGCCATTCCAGCCACACCTTCGACGAAGTTCGGGTTACCCATGATGACACCATCAAACATATTGTCGGAACTGTCATACGAGTTGTTCTCCAGCGCGTAGTGCGCAACCAGACCGTTGACATCGGATTCGTCCGGTTCCATCTGCCCACTGGCAAGATAAAGAATCTCATAAGCGCTCAGCGCGCACTCATATATGCGAACATCGTCAAGCATGCCGTCAAGGAAACGCCCGGCCGATTCCGGGTTCTCACCTAATAAGAACGGCATCTCATTCATCGCAACTCCATCGAGGTCGGGATTGTTTGCCTCTGCAACACCATCGATATAAAGAGTGGCTCCGACTTCATTATCATACACTCCGGCAATATGATGCCATTCATCAAGAGGCAGCTCAGTTACCGAGTTTGCCCCTTGCCAGCCCCTGTCACCACCTGTGAATCCGAAGTGAATACCAGTAGTATCACCGTTAACGGAAAGCCTCCATGCGGTCTCACCCTTGGCGACAATAGCCATCCAGGTGGTTGTGATAGACCTGATGTTTACCCAACTCGAGCAGGTCATAGCATCGCTGAGGCTGTTGAGTGTTGCACTGGTGCCGCAGTCCACATAGTCACCGTCACCGTCGAAATCCAGCGCGCCGTCTAACACACCCTCCGACCACTGCGGGTCACCCATAAGAAAACCGTCATTGATACCCACACTGTCGTATGCAATCTCGCCTTCCGTCTCATCCAGCTTCCAGTGTGCTATCAGACAATTTGCATCCGGCTCAACAGAAGGGTCATGCTGCGGGCCGAGAGATAAGACAAGGCTCACATCAGAACCTTCAGGAGCCGATGTTCCCCCCTGTGGGTCCTGGCTGATTACATGTCCTTCCGGGACAGTATCACTGTACTGATGTGTCCAGGAAATCGTAAAACCGGCGGAGCTGACCTCTGACCCTGCATCATCTTCACTCATACCAACTACATCAGGGACAGTGACTTCGTTCCCCGTACAGGGACCCGTAGTAATTACC
>JASFMF010000372.1:0-3319 GCA_050117705.1 Phycisphaerales bacterium | reverse complement strand
AGCTTCGACTTTAGCCTTCTCCTGCTCTTCGGCTCTGGCTTGAGCCTTTGCCTTTTCCTGTGCTTCGAAAGCCACTCTCTCTTCAACCTTTTGTCTTGCTTGTGTTTCGACCTTTAGATTTTCCTCCGCCAGAGCTCTTGCCTGGGCATCAGCTTTGCGTTTCTCTTCGGCTTCAGCAGCAGCTTTTATATAACCTTCTTTGTCAGCTTTCGCCTTTGATTTGGCCGCTGCTTTCGCTTCCGCTTTAGCTATTCTTTCCGCTCTAAAACCAGTTACTTCCTTCAGCCTGGCTTCAAGGTCCGCTCTTTTTTGGGCCTCGGCCTCGAGTCTCTCTTCAACACTGAGTTTTGCCTGTGTCTCAGCTTTTAATTTTTCTTCCACCTGAGCTTTTGCCTGTATTTCCGTTTTCAGTTTACTTTCTGTTGCAGCTATCTCTTCGGCATAGGACTTCGCTTTTTCCTCCGCTTCAGCTCTCGCTTGTCTTTCAGCTTGTGTCTGGTTTTCGGCTTCATTTCTGGCCTTATCCAATGCTTGATTCCTGGCCAGCAACTCTTTATAAAGCTCGTCTTTCTTCTGAAGTTCGATTTTCACTTCTTCCCCTGCCTTAGCATAGGACTTCGCTTTTTCCTCTGTTTCAGTTCTTGCTTGTCTCTCTGCTTGTATCCGAATTTCAGCTTCGTCTCTGGCCTTTTCCAACGACTGAGTCTTAGCCAGTAACTCCTCATAAAGCTTATCTTTCTTTTGAAGTTCGACTTTTGCTTCCTTCAAAGCTCCGGCTTTTGCCTGAGCCTGGGCCTTAGCGATTTCTTCATCTTGTGTCTTTAATTTCCGCTCCGCTTTTTTTAGTGATTCGACCAGGGCTTTGTTTTCTCGTTCCGCCTCTTTTCTGAACTCAACTTCAGCTCTTACTTTCTCTTCAGACCTTTCCACAGCTTCCATGCAAGATTTGGCCTTTTCCAACGCCTTATTTTTAGCTTCTCTTTCAGCCTTAACAGCTTCTTCAGCCTGAGCCCTTGCTTTAGCTTCAAGCTTCAAACTTTCTTTCATTTCAGCTAATGAATTTTCATAAGCTCTTTTCTTAGCTTCGACTTCAGCCTTTATAATGGCTTTTTCTTTTGCTTCGGCTCTGGCTTTTGCCTTTGCTTCGGCTTTGGCTTTTCTCTCTATTTCCGCTTTTGCTTTTTTTTCCGCCCTGGCTTTTGCTTTTACCTTGCGCTTATTAAAACAAGGTACTAACATATGATGAGGCCAATGTTTTTCCCCGCATATCTGACATGTCGGTACGAATTTCTCGTCTCCGGACCCGGTCGCCTTTTCCGCCATTTCCAAACCTCCTTGCTTACTCTGCTAAATATTGCTGTCAATAATAGCCAGACTATCAAGACTCCCAACCAAAATTCTCGGTCTGGAGTTTTTTAGAACAAGTAGCCCTGCTCCATTTAAATTGAGATTACGTTCTAAGTTCGCTTCTCCAAAGCTAACCCAATACGCATATTTAACAAAGCTTAGTACACAAATGTCAAATTGCCAAGAAAAATTTATCCAAAAGCACAATGTTAAAAATATTTCCACTGCCGGCAATTTCACGGTACGGCCTACTCCACATACCCGGGCGGAAGATAAAACTATCCTCTGCAGGAACTCAATACTAACGCCGCCTAAAAACAACTCATAATTACCTATTTTAACTTTGGCTTTGTTTTGCATAAAAGGGCCGATTTGTCGAACATTCTCGACATTTGTAGAGGGCCTTAGAGTAACGTAAGTAATTTGACACTCGATACTTGATGCTCGATTCTCGTGGTTCGTGAAGGGTATTTTGCATAAATCCGAAATCCTAAATAAATTCAAAATATTGACTATTTTAACAAACGATGATTTTTTGGTGTGTATCTGCTGATACGAGATCCCCGACTAAGACATTCGAGGACAAGCTTTGCGGTTCTCCGCTGTGGCTTCCGCCAGCTGGCGGGATGCCCCCGACAGAAAAGCAAGTGAGCTACCATCGAGGGTAAACTCCGTTAGCCTTCTGGCTAACTGGTGGGTATTATACCATATTTTGACTCTGAAATCAATTGAAATCGAAATTAATGTCCGTGAGATGAGCATTTCTACCCCCTGATGCGAGTTGTGAGTGTAGTCCCTCGGGGGTAAAGTCCAAGGAAAATCAAAAGTCAAAAATAAAAACGCAAAACCACAATGCAAAATTTAAAAAGTGATATTTCTGCCGAAGGCCAGCATGAGGAACATACAGTGTTACGTAGTCCTGTAAAGGACGTAGTAAATAAGAATAGTACCGAACCGTGGGCAGCACAAAGGGCCGGAGTGATAAATAAAAAAGAGCGAACTGAAGATAGAAAAGCTATTAGCGATTTAAATGCAGCGAACCGAAGGTAGAAATGCTCTTTACCATCCACTCCGCTTACCCTTCGGCAGGCTTCGCTCAGTGGCTGCCACCAGTCGGCAAAAAGCGCTTTTTGGGGGATTTATAGCGTGATATTGTGGCTATTTGGAATTTGAGAGGGTAGGAGGATTTGGGAGTGAGGGTGTTCTGGATATGGGGAAGAAGACTTCTTGAAGAAAACGGTCAGGTAGTCAATAAAAAGAATCACAACGAATTACGGGGTTTTCAACGGCCTCGCTGTCTATAGCTTACAATTTTATGTACCGATATGATCTGCTTTTGTGTTCACTTATCTTGAAATGGTGGTGTGACGAGCTTTCCGCGAAACTGTATACGTTTTTCTGTTTCGATGGCCCATATAATTACCCGCAGCCCGTCCCATGGCCACTCCTCCTCTGTGAGCCATATCCTTCTTATGAAGAATTTATAATCATCGCCTTTCTTTTCTCTCTGTTCACGATATAACGAATCCAGACTGTCTTCCCCTTCTCCAATGTTATCGGGAAATTCTATCGGCTTGTCGGTGACTTCCTGCAGAAAGAACTTAGCAAAGCTTCTCCAATTCTCATGTTGGGTGAACAGCACTGTGGGCAACTTCACGGACTCAAACAGTTTCACAAACTGTTGCCGACATTCATCAAATGATATTGCCTCGCTCACATCGCTGACGAATCTTTTCGTGCTGTCTTTCTCCAGTCCCCCAAGGGCGTCAAATAGAATGTCGTTAAGTCTCAAGAGCATTCTTGTACTAGCTTCTTCCGGAGAAACTGTTGGGTATAGGCACCAATTACAATAGAAATATAGGACAGGATAGACGAGTTGGTCGTCCTGCATATCGATGATTTGATTAGTTAGCACGACCATTTTGAGAACATGATAATTGGTTATCTGTTGCTGTTCCTTGATTTCATTCAG
>JASFMF010000371.1:0-3323 GCA_050117705.1 Phycisphaerales bacterium | reverse complement strand
AGATTGGTCAAAGCGATCTGACTCACACTATTATCAAATCAGGCATTACGGAAGAGGACAGAATAGTAGTCGGGCCTTTTAAAGAACTCCAGAATATCAAACACGACCAGAGGGTACAGGATGAGCGTGAAGCCGAAGCAAAGAAGAAGGGTGCTAAAACCGAAGCAGATGCAAACGAGCCGAACGAAGTAAAAGAAGATGATTCAGACAAATAAAAGATTAATAATTCGATTAAATAATGTTAAGCGGATTTACAGGGTCGGAGTAGAGAAAATCCATGCGCTTGACGGAATTAATCTTGAGCTTGGTGAAAACGAATACGTAGCGGTCATGGGACCTTCAGGCTCCGGCAAGAGCACGTTGATGAATGTTCTGGGTTGTCTGGACAGGGCCACTGCGGGAAGTTATGAGCTGGATGGGCAGGACACGACGAAAATTGATGACGCAGCATTAGCACTGGTTCGTAATGAGCGAATCGGTTTTGTATTTCAGTCTTTTGAATTGCTTGGACAGTTAAATGCTCTTAAGAACGTCGAGATGCCCTTAATTTATTCAAAGGACGGCTGGTGGTCCCGACATAAACGTGCGAAACAAGTCCTTGGACGTGTCGGCCTGGAAGGACGCATAAAGCATAAGCCTAACCAGCTTTCCGGCGGTGAGAAGCAGCGGGTGGCCATAGCACGGGCGCTTGTCTGTAATCCGAGCATCCTGCTTGCGGATGAGCCGACGGGCAATCTCGACAGTAAAACCAGTGAGGGGATTCTCAAACTATTTGACCAGCTTCATGCGGAAGGCCAGACAATTATTATAGTGACCCATGAGGAATACGTCGCTCGTCATGCCGAGCGAATAATTCGTATGAAGGACGGGAATATCTGTAGTGACTTACCGACCGCAGAGGATTCGGGGTATAAAGACAGTATGAAGTAATGCAAAGAGGAGCAGAGGTAATTTTTTTATGACATGGCTGGCTAAATCTATTTTTCGTCTTATTTATCAGAGCGTTATTATTTTTGTGCGCGTGTCTCTGGCTTTTCTGCGCTTGTTTTATCAGAGTGTTTATCTTGCAATCGGGCAAATCTGGGCCAACAAGACAAGGTCGGTTCTTACGACCATCGGTATCGTAATCGGTGTAGCTTCGGTGACTGCTGTTATAGCTGCTCTTACGGGTCTGAAAGCTAAAGTTCTCAAGCAGGTGGAAACTTTCGGTACCAATACTATGTGGATTCAGGTTGACCGTCCGGATGTCGGACCTCTGCGCCACGCAGATTATTGGTCGCTTCGATTTTTACCCGAACATTTCGATGGTCTGCTCGAACATTGTCCATCTGTAGAGCGGTTCAGCCGGATGGCAGGGGGGGGAAGATATACGGCGCAAAATGGCGAGCACTCTGCGGAAAACGTTTCCATTCGGGGCATAGAGCCTGCGTATCATGAGATTGAAAGCAGGCCCGTTGTGCTTGGAAGAATATTTACCGTTATAGATGATATGCAAAAACGGATGATATGCCTGGTTGATCCCAAGCTGCGTAATAAACTTCGCCTTGAACGTGATTGTATTGGTCAAACAATTCGTATAGGTCATCATTCGTTTGTTATTGTCGGTGTTATTGAACGCCAGCCGGAAATGAATTTTGGTCAGGATGATAGAGAGTATTATGAGGTCTTCATTCCGTTTAGAACGGTCTTTAAACTGCAGAAGCCCTGGATATGGGCTTTTGCTGAGAGTAAGTCGGCTGATGTTCTGGAAGATGCACAGGCCGAGATAAGATTTTTCCTTCGACGCACTCGTAACATCCGACCCGCCGAGCCCGACACTTTCCGGGTTGAATCGCTGCAAAGCGCGCTGGAGACATTTAATAAAATAGCAATGATGGTAACACTCGTGGCGGGGGGTATCGTAGGCGTTTCTTTGCTGGTCGGCGGTGTGGGAATTATGAATATCATGCTTGTTTCGGTTTCAGAGCGGACAAGAGAAATCGGTCTGCGCAAAGCGGTCGGAGCCAAGCGGTCTGCGATTCTGACGCAGTTTTTAATTGAAGCGATAGTATTGTGCTTTGTAGGTGGATTTGTGGGAGTCGGTCTCGGCCAGCTTTTAACAATGGCCATAGGCAACATCCCAAACGCTGAACTTGATATGGCTTATATTCCCTTATGGGCGGTAGCGCTTTCGTTTGCTTTTGCCGGTTCTGTGGGAATATTTTTCGGAATGTTTCCGGCAATTAAAGCCGCCAGACTTGATCCTATTGAGGCCCTTAGACATGAATAAAAGATTTATTTTAAGATTTTATTATTTTGCAGTTTGTGCCGGGTTTTTGCTGATTCTGTCATCCGGCTGTACGCAGTTTCCGGGTGATGAGAGGTTCTATGAAGTTCAAATTGAGCCGGAGAAGTTACGGCAGATTGAAACCCTTGAGCTTAAGCAAGCAGAGGTCGAAGATGTCAACTATCCTGATGTTAATGAGGCCCCGCTTGCAGAACTTGAGCTTTCATTAGAGCAATGCCGGGCGCTGACGCTGGAGAATAATCTCGACCTTAAGGTGCAGCTTATGAGCCCTGCTATTGCGGCAGAGAGGGTCGATGAGGAACAGGCAGCTTTTGAGGCTGCGTTTTTTTCAAATACAACATATTCAAGGACGGACACGCCTGTCGCATCAACTCTTGATATTTCCGGTTCTAAGGTAAGTGCTTTGTACTCAGACCTTGGTGTTCAGGTACCTTTGCGGACCGGCGGAACTATAACTTTTGACGTTGCTGATAACCGTACAAAGACAAACTCTGGTTACTCGTTATTTGACCCTTCTTTCGGCTCGGACATGTCGGTTTCGATTAGTCAGCCGCTCCTACGAGGCGCGGGTAATCGTGCTAATACCCATGCTATTCGAATTGCCGAGTATGAACGGCAAATAACAGATGCCAGGACTAAACTTGAGGTAATACGTGTCATTGCGGCAGTGGACCGTGTTTACTGGCGTCTTTATGCGGCCAGAAGAGAGCTGCAGGTGCGGAAGCAGCAGTATGATTTGGCAAAGGCCCTGTATGAACAGGCTAGGCGGTTCGTTGCTGCGGGCGATAAATCGCAGGTAGAGGTTATCCGGACAGAGGCGGGTGTTGCACAACAGCTCGAAGCTATTATCGTGGCCGAAAATAATTTGCGGGACAGGGAACGTGAACTTAAGCGGACGGTTAATAAAGCAGGGCTTGATATGCAGACAGCCACCGTTTTAATTCCTGCGACGGAGCCTGACCCTGTCCGTTATGAACTGAATAAAAAGGAATTAGTGGAAATAGCCCTTGAGAATCGTATGGAGATGCTCGAACTT
>JASFMF010000370.1:0-3331 GCA_050117705.1 Phycisphaerales bacterium | reverse complement strand
CACTACGATTTTGCGAATCTTACCCACATCGCCTTTTCGCACCATATCCCGAGCTAATTTGACCATTGGATATCCGGTGTAGTTATGCATTAGTCCGAATACTTTACGTGATTTCTTTACGAGTGTTCGCAGTGCTTTTGCCTCTTTGACATTGAACGTCATTGGTTTCTCGCACATTATGTGGAAACCTGCCTGGAGAAAATCTTTGGCGATAGGGAAATGCCAGTTGTTCGGAGTAGTAATAGAAACAAAATCAATCCTTTCGCCTTCCGGCAGCTTAAGCTCACCTTCTATCATCTGCTTATAAGTGCCATATACCCGCTTTGGATTGAGCAGAAGCTCGCGTCCCATTTGTTTTGATTTACGCGGATTAATGTCGAACGCACCGGCCACCAGATCGATACCACCATCCATACGAGCCGCCTTGCGATGTACTTCCCCTATAAATGCACCTGGTCCGCCACCAACCATGCCCATTTTTAAATTTCGTTTTAGTTTCATATTTGCTCCTTTCAATGAAATATCGAAATAACTTTCCGTGTTTTGAGATACCGTTTCAAATGTTCATAAATGATTTCAAAAAGTAATGCCTCCTGCAAAACGTCTTTCAGGAATTATAAAGCCTGGAGTTAATAAAGCAACCCAAAAAGACGTTTTATTCGAGGTTGCAGATACTTCGACCCGCTGATAAATATAACCCAAATAACCGTGCTCTGCAAGGTCTCGTTCTAAAAGAAATTGGGATAAAATTAAGGTCTGAAATGTTCGGATATAGCTAGGGGGTATAGATAAGTTAGAGTTGACAATCATTGAATGTAAGCTATAAATCTTGTAGTGCGATTTAAAATTAAGCTTGAGTTAAGCCCGGAGGCTTTGGGTACAGGCTGGATGAAATCGACAGGGATTTGCCGGAAGCGGCAGTGAGTTTTGGAAAGTGAATTATGAATTGTTTTATCGTTAAATTATGGAGTAACTGAAAATGGCGAAATTAAGCGCATTCGCAGATGAAGCGACCGAAGACTTTTTGGAGCAGGTGAAGTATCTCGCTAAGGAGCGCGTTGGTTATATCGAACCTCGCTTTATCAACAAACAGAATATAATGGACCTGACAAGAGGACAGCTGGATGAAGCGAAAAAGATGATACAAGACCATGGCCTTAAGGTAAGTGCCATCGGCTCACCCATAGGTAAGGTCAAGCTTGATGAGCCTTTTGGGCCGCATCTGGATAAATTCAAACACGCAGTCGATTTGGCCGTGTTTTTTGAAACACCATACATACGAATGTTCAGCTACTATGCTCCGGAGGGTAAGAATATCGATGATTACCGCGACGAGGTTATGGAGCGAATGGCGGCCAAGGTTGAAGTGCTAAAGGATGTTGATGTTACGATGGTGCATGAAAACGAAGCTCATATTTATGGCCATACGGCGGAGCAGTGTGTCGAGTTGGTAAATACAGTTGGCTCGCCGAAACTACGATTGGTCTATGACCCGGCGAATTTTGTCTGGGGTGAAAAGATAACGGACAATGTCGAGAGCTGCTGGCCTGTGATGAAGCCGTACGTTGTCCATATACATATCAAGGACTGGAAGCTCGGAGCAAAAGATGTAGGCAGCATACCGGGCGAAGGTGACGGTCAAATAAAAGAGCTGCTTGCCGAACTGGCGGCTATGAATTACGATGGCTGTCTTACGATGGAGCCGCACCTGCAACTTGGCGGCCAATTTGGCGGTTCGACGGGGCCTGAACTTTTCTCAAGGGCCATCGCAGCGGTCAGAGAGCTTGCGGCCGAGGTCGGCCTGGAGTGTGATTAACTTTGTACATAGAAAAGGAGACATAGATGAAGACCTGGAATTTTGGAATTATCGGTGCCGGACTTATCGCGGACTTTCATGCAAGAGCCATTGGGGACATTGCCAATGCAAAGCTAATCGGCTTTTGTGATAAAATACCTGAAAGAGCTAAAAATCTTGCTGATAAATATAATGCTCGTGTCTTTGCCGATTATGAGCAAATGGTAAAGGACGACCAGATAGATATTGTTACCATCGCTACGCCAAGCGGTTTTCATATGGAGCCTACGATTGCGGCGGCTGAGGCCGGTAAACACGTATTATGCGAAAAGCCTCTGGATATTACCCTGGAGCGGATTGATGCTATGATAGCGGCGCACGAAAAAAGCGGTACCCGGCTGGGCGGGATATTTCCGTATCGATTCAATGATATGATGCCGCCGATTAGAGATGCGATAAATTCCGGACGCCTCGGTGTGATTACTTATGTGGGTATTTATGTTCCCTGGTGGCGTAATGATGAATACTATAAGGATTCCTGGCACGGCACGTGGAAGCTCGATGGCGGCGGCGCCCTGATGAATCAATCCATCCATATGGTTGATATGCTGTGCGATGTGATGCCGCCGATTGAATCATTACAGGCGTTCACGTCGAAACTGGGTCATCCTCAGATAGAAGCAGAGGATGCCGCTGTTGCTGTATTGCGTTACACTAACGGTGCGTTGGGAACCATATATGGTACAACTTCTTCGTACCCGGGACAGTTCCGGCGATTTGAAGTAACCGGCACAAAAGGCACCATCATAAACGTCGAAAACAGTATTACCGTCTGGCAGTTTGCCGATGAGAGGCCGGAGGATGAGCAGATTCGAAAGAAATTCGGCGAGATTGAAGGTGGCGGCGGTGTGGCCGACCCGGCGGCTATCTCATACGAGAATCATACACGTAATTTCAAGGCTTTTCTTGATGCTCTGGAGAGCGGCGAAGACTTTTGGATAAGCGGCCTTGAGGCTCGTAAAGCGGTCGAAGTGATACTGGCGGTATATAAATCGGCAAAAGAGCAGAAGCCTGTTAAACTTACTTAGCAGCACTTCGGTTGAATATTGAAGTTCTACGTTTCTTAACCTCCAGGGTAGAAGGTTTTTCCCTGTTGAATCTTGCTCCTCTGCCGGTAACTATTTCCTTTTGCTCTCTTACAAAGTCGATGTATTGCAATAATCCCCATGCGCTGTTGTTCCAGCTCATTTGATAGCCTCTTTGGTGGGCCTGTTTTTCCATGATGAGGCGTCTATGCTGGTTGAAGACCAGATAATCGAGGCCTTTCGCTATTTGCTCGACTGAAGGTTCGCCGGGGTCAACCAGAATGCCCCTGGCGTATCGCCCGATTATTATTCCTTTCGGACATCTTTTGTTCGAATGAATTAACTCGGCTGCGTATCTGAATTTTGTTGTTATCGCCACTCTGCCGGAGCCGAGGGTGTCTGCAAGTATTCCGCTTGAAATCTGCTGCATGTTAAGATAAGGAAGTACCAT
>JASFMF010000369.1:0-3336 GCA_050117705.1 Phycisphaerales bacterium | reverse complement strand
CCGTCGAGCCATATGCGATTTTGCCTATGCTTACCGCTGTGATGAATATCTATACCGACCCCCAGAAACCAGTCCAGGTAGAGCCAAAAATTTACCGTATAGGTGAGCCTAATGATAATTCACCAATAATGTTTACAACGAACTTCTCATTAACATATTACACTGTGGAATCGGATGTCGAAGCCAGCAGAATACCAAGCTATATCCTTGTCGTCGATACCGAGGGCACAAGCGTCCTGACGGCGTATTCCGGCGATAAGCTTAATGAAAAAACAGTTGCCGATGCTATGACTAAATACGGCGTAGAAGACCTTGTCAAACACCGCAAGTTAATCATTCCCGGCTATGTCGCCGTAATGAGCGGCAAACTCGAAGAAGCCACAAACTGGGAAGTTATGGTTGGCCCAAGAGAATGTTCGATGCTTCCAAAATATCTTCAGGAAGTCTGGAATTAAACCCGGTTGTTCGATGCTAGATGTTAGATACTCGTCAAATGAAACCTGAGCGGATAAAATCGAGTACTGAGAATCGAGAATGGAAGAGAAGCAAAAGAAAAAATTTACAGTTCATTTTCAACCAAGCGGTCTTAAAATACAAGTGCCGTCCGGCGCGATTTTACTCGACGCCGCTCATAAAGCTGGCATTTATTTGAGCAGTATCTGTGGGGGCGATGGATATTGCGGTAAATGTAAAGTAATAATTGACGAAGGACAATCTCAAAGCAGACCAACCGCCCTACTCACGCCCGACGAAATAAGAGAGAATATAGTTTTAGCCTGTCAGACTAAAGTGCTCTCTGATATGACTATAACTGTTCCCAAGTCTCATAGCTTGGAAACAAGCCAAATTCTCATGGACACCGACGCACGCCGATTCAGCGAGCTTGCCGGCGAAGTGCGTGCAGGAATATTCGAATTCGACCCTCTTGTCAAAAAAATATATATTGAGATGTCCCCCCCCACCGTCCATGACCACACGGCAGACCATGAGCGTTTGTATCTGGCTATACGTGAGCAGATTGATGCTCCTATCATGCAAACCGGTTTTCGTGTTCTTCAGAAACTTCCCAAATTACTTCAAAGCTGTAACTACAAAGCCACTGTGACCATAGGTCGCAGAGGAGATACCACCGAAGTTATCGAAGTTGAAGCAGGCAACCATTGTAAAAGGAACTTCGCCGTAGCTGTTGACCTTGGTACAACAACTGTTGTCGCCCATCTTCTTGACCTGACAAATGCCGAAACAATTGATACCGAAGCCACTTATAACAGTCAGATAAATTTCGGCGAGGATTACATCCGCCGGATTATTTATGCCGAAGAGAACGATGCCTTCGACGAAATGCAAAACCGTCTTGTAGGCGACGTAAATAATCTGATTGTAACGCTGGCCTCAAGGAAAAAAATCGATTTACAGGATATCACAACAGTAATATGTGCCGGTAACACCGCCATGATTCATTTTTTACTTAACCTGGACCCGACAAGAATTCGCCGAGAGCCATACATCGCCTCAGCCGGTTTTGTTCCCCCGATTCGAGCGGCCGAGGCCGGTATCCAGATTAACAAACGAGGTTTGTTATACTGTTTGCCCAGTGTCGCCGCCTATGTAGGCAGTGACATTGTGGCAGGTGTTTTGGCTACACGAATATTTACTAAAAAAGGTATCATACTCTTTGCAGACATAGGAACAAATGGCGAAGTGGTTCTCGGCAACAGCGAATGGTTGGTCTGCGCTTCAAGTTCGGCAGGCCCTGCATTCGAAGGAAGCGGCGTCAAGAATGGCATGAGGGCCGGTGCTGGAGCTATAGAAAAACTGACCATACTCGATAACGGTACTATAAAGCTTAAAACAATCGCCGATACAACTCCAGTCGGTATCTGCGGTTCAGGTCTTCTTGATACTCTTGCCGAATTATTTTTACACGGCATAATAGACCGGACAGGAAAACTCAAAACCAATGGCCAGCCGGAATTAACTGAAGGTGATGAAGGTCGGCAATTCCAAATCGTGCCTTCCGGGAACGAGCATCAGGAAATAGTAATCACACAGGCGGATATCGATAATCTAATTCGTTCAAAGGCGGGTGTTTTTGCCGCCATCAGAGTACTTATGGAGTCAACCCAAACGAAACCCCAGGACCTCGAGGCAATTTATCTGGCCGGTGGATTTGGAAATTTTCTGAATGTTAGTCAGGCCGTCACTATTGGAATGTTGCCTGATATACCTATAGAGAAAATTCAATTTGTGGGAAATACCTCAATAGCAGGGGCAAAAACTGTTATGCTAAGCCGAAAGGCTCTGGAAGCAGCAGAAGAAATCGCAAAAAGTATGACGTATTTTGACTTAATGAGTCATACCGGATACATGGAGGAATTTACCAGGGCCAATTTCTTACCTCACACGGATTTATCACTATTCCCATCCGTAACCTCGGTTAAGTGTGAAAGGTAAAAACAAAATATAGTACACGATTCACAGAAAATAAGAGATAAAAATATGGCAACAACTATAGCAATAAGCGGAAAAGGCGGTTCAGGTAAAACAACTTTAGCCGCCATGATTATCAGGTCCCTTCTATCTCAACCTAATAAAAATAGTGTGCTCGCAGTAGATGCCGACCCTAATTCCTGTCTTGGTGTGACTTTAGGAGTTTCACCTATCGGCACTGTCGCAGACATTCGCGAAGAAACACGCGCTAAACCACCGAGTAATACCGGCATGGATCGCATACGTTCGGTTGAATACGGCATTCAACAGGCAATTACCGAATCCAAGGGATTTGATTTGCTCACAATGGGACGGCCGGAGGGACCGGACTGCTATTGTGCAGTTAATAATATGCTAAGGAGGTTTCTGAATGAGTTAAGCTCACAATATCAATTCGTACTCATCGATAATGAAGCCGGAATGGAACACCTGTCACGCCGCACAACCAATAACGTGGATTTGCTTCTTATCATAGCAGAACCAACTCCCATTGGTGAACTTACAGCCAAAAGGATTTTTGACCTTGCGAAAAATTTACCGATTGTTGTAAAGCAAATCGGCGTGATATGGAATAGAGCATCAGATAAGAAAGAAATTGACGGGATAGATTCTTTCGGGTATATACCTTACGATAACACCGTGTCCGAGGCCTCAATGCAGGGAAAAACTGTCTTTGATCTTAACGATGAAAGTCCGGCATTTGTGGCAGTTCGAAAAATACTTGAGCACGAAAGCATTTTAGCTTCGAGTTAATAATTGCACATAGACCTTTTTTGGAGAATTCAAGATGCCAGTTCCTGAAGTTGCAGAAAGTTTTACCGGTTCAGTAAATAAAGTTACTCTGGG
>JASFMF010000368.1:0-3341 GCA_050117705.1 Phycisphaerales bacterium | reverse complement strand
CTTTACCCTTTGACATATTCTCTGGTTTTACGGGCACTTCTCCTTTTACTCTACGACCGAGCGATTCTCCATTCAGAAACAATTCCGCCGAATCACCATTGGTATACACAAAAACAGGCACGTTCTCACCTATGCGTTCAGGCCAGTTCCAGTGTGGCAGAATATGCACGGTAGTCACCTCCGGCCGCCAGTAACTTCGATATAAATAGAACCTGTCCTTGGGAATACCGCATAAATCCACAATTCCAAAATATGAGCTTCGCGCCTCCCGAACAAAAGGCGTCGGCTCACCAAGATAATCAAATCCCGTCCATACGAACTCACCCGCCACAAAACCATCATCCTCCATCAATTTAAATTCCGCATCAGGAATGTCCGACCAGGCGGCAGCATTCAAATCGTAAGAATCTACCTGTAATTCATTGGAATACTCGGTTTTAGTGGTAGGAAATGGTAATTCATAAAATCCGCGCGTACTAAGAGTCGAAGCCGATTCACTGTAAATGATAGGCTTACTCGAATAACGCTCACGATATCTTGCATATCTTCGTGCATAATTCCAGCCGGTAAAATCCAGCGCATCAAGAATAGGCTCATCCACTGTACCGGGAATATGACAACCTAATCCCACAGGACGTGTCGGGTCATACTTGCGAAAGAATTTACTCATAAATTCAACACGTTCAGGCGATTTACCTTCCCTGTCATGAGGCTGGTTCCCGATTTCATTACCAATTGACCAGACCACCACACTGGGATGATTTCGGTCGCGCATCGTCAGGTTACGAATCTGCTTTTCACCATATTCTTTTAATGGAGGCTCGCCTTCGTGCCTGCCGGCCGTCCAGTTCCATTTATCAAAAACCTCATCCCAAACTACGATACCCATCTTGTCGCACAATTCGAGAACTTCCGGCGCTGAAGGATTATGGCTCGTACGAAGGGCATTAACTCCCATCTCCTGCATAATTTCCAGTTGCCTCTCCATGGCTCTGTAATTGAATGCCGCCCCTAACGGTCCCAAATCATGATGCAGATTCACGCCGTAAAGCTGCACCCGCCTGCCATTGAGATGAAAACCATCGTTAGCCGTTAATCTAAATGTCCGGATGCCAAAGGTAACACTCTCGGTATCAACCACTTCATCGCCCATGCGAACAATTACTTTGGCTGTGTACAGCTTCGGACTTGTAATGTCCCATCGCTGTGGTTTTGAGACCATCAACCACTCGTCCAGCTTGCTTGAACTGCTGGCCGGCACATGAATGATTCTTTCGCCCATTGCCACTGGATTATTATCGGGATCAAACAGCACGATTTCGATGTTGATTTCTGATTCGGTATCAAGATGATTTTCGATGGTAGAATCTATACTGACTCTTGCTTCTGCGTCACTCACGTATGGTGTAGTTACAAATATACCCCAGTGTGCCACATGCACCGGCTCGCAAACGGTCATTGTCACCTTGCGATAAATACCAGCCCCCGGATACCATCGTGTGCCGTGTCGGCGTGTATCAACTCCAACCGCTATCACATTAGTTTCGCCGAATTTCACATAATCCGTAGCATCCACACGGAAGGACATATACCCGTAATCCCACTCACCGGCCAATTGTCCGTTAATATAAACCTTGGGAAAAGCCATCACGCCATCGAAATCGAAATACACCTGCCGGCCGATATCCTCCATATCAAGCTCGAAGGCTTTTCGATACCAACCCTGCCCCCTCCACGGCAATTTCCCCGCATAACCATTTTCGTCGGGATTGAATGGTCCCGAAATCGCCCAGTCGTGAGGTAAACGAACTGCCTCCCAACCTGAAGCATCAAAGTCCGGCGCCTCAGCACCCTGCTGCTCTCCCTTGGCGAATTTCCAGTCGCGGTTAAAATTCACTACACTCCTGCCAACATCGGCAGCATCGGTAACTAAACTTGCACCGCTCGCTTCAATCTTCACATCAGAATCGCACCCGAATACGAAAATCATCATTCCCGCCAAAATTACTGCTGTTAGAACGCCTTTTCGATTTCTCATTATGTTCTCTCCTTTTAACTCACAAATATCTTTGCAGGATTAACGTAATTCCTCTCTAAGGACATCGTAAAATTTATCCACTGCCTGCCTTTCTATCCAGGGCTTATGCCCGCAATTCTCCAGCAGGATAAACTTAAAGTCACCCAATACAGCAAACAGCGGCTTTTCGACTCCCTCTGCCAAATGAGGGTCGTAGTCGCCGTGAATCGCAACTACAGGGCAATCAATATTTTTTCCAGATTCCAAGAGTCTCCCGCTCCTTCTCATTTCCGCCGCTTCTTTCCAGACATTTTGAAATATATCAATATCATAATCTATTATTTCAGTTTTACATGTAATTGGCTCGTAAGCATCGGACTTTGAACACAATTCTCCCAACCGTTCAATTGTCTCTTTTTTATCTTCAGTGGCAGGATTATCTAAAATCTTAATAAGAGTTTCAACCTCTTTTCTTTCATCTTCATTGAGCCGGCTAAGTCTTGTCTGATGAAGTCCCTTAGCGTATTTCTCTTCATAGCTCCCGCTTCCAATGAGTATTAGTTTCTTTACAATCGAAGGATAATCGGCAGCTACTATAAAACTAAGCCATGCCCCCCATGAAAAACCAATCAATACAACAGGAAGCTCCGCTTCTTGTTCTATAGCATTTTTTAATTCTTCAACCTGTCCTCTGACGGATACCGCCGTTTGAAGCGGCTCTAAAACACCCCACTCGTTTGCAAGTTCACGTGCAACCGGCGCCACCTCACCGGGCGCACCCGGCCCGCCATGAACGACAGCTACATTAAATGGCGCCTTCCCATATTTTCTTAGATTTTTTATAACCCCTCACTCTTTGAGAACACACAAAGACCAATTTAATCGAACATTATATTTATATAATGTGGTATTAATCTACCCGTACGCATCCGGCTTATACAATCCAGCCGGACACTAAACAGTTTTGCCCGTCCCGCCTTTTTATTACCCCATTGTACGATTGTACGTCACATCGTAACCTTCATCATGGAAACTTATATCGACATCCCAGTTCGTATCAAACAAGTATGAATATTGCGCAACAGCCGCCTGTGGATTTTGCTCATAAGCATCGGAAAATTTGAGGTGCTCATCAAGGTGTTTTGCAAACGATAGCGCACTTGTTATTCCCGTGTACATATTACTCAGCTCAAAGTTGTCTTCCAGCAGTTCTTCTATCTCCTGGGCCTGCGGATGGTCGTTTGTTACAATAAGCTTTCCTGTACCACGCTCATGGCCCAGTGTAATGGGCTTTGTCATATCAATGCCATTCTTGCTCAGCATG
>JASFMF010000367.1:0-3342 GCA_050117705.1 Phycisphaerales bacterium | reverse complement strand
ATTTTCGAAGGCGTGCAGGTATTGTACTGCTTGTAACGTTAGTGTTGTTAGTTGTGCTTGCGACGTTAGGTTATACTTTAAGCACGCGCGTTTTGGAACAGCGTCACCGAAACCAGTATATTATAGATTACAGTAACGCGCGTTACGGCTGCGATTCAGCTCTTAAATATGCACTGGCCACAGTGGAAGAGATAGAGGCGGAACTAATCAGCCGACCGAACGAGCCGGACTTTTCCGATTTGTTTTATCTCGATGAGGCCGGATATCAGCAGCTTTTAGAACAGTGGAGTCTCGAATTCGGAATGGAAATGCCCGGCGGTGGTAAAAGTTATAATAATAAGGCCGGTGGTATCGATGATTTTAACGATGACGATTCCTATGAAATCGAAGCTGGTTTTGGCGGTATGAATTATTTTACAATTCCGGGTCCCTATGGTCCATCCTGGCCGCTGGTGACGGAGCCGGTGGAATTTGAGGTTGGTTCGGCCACAGTTAAGATTGAAATCGAAGATGAAAATGCAAAATATCCACTCGGCTGGGCGCTGCTGGCTGACAAAGAAATACAACGAGAAGTCGAAGCCGGGTTTGAGACTTTCTGTGAGATGAACGGTCTTAAGTTCGATGAAATTGAATCTCTTAAAAGTGAGCTTGAGGAAATAGGTAAAATAAAACCGTTTGCAGTGAGTTTTAAGTCTATAACGAAGACGGTAAGAACGCCAACGAGATCAAGTATAGCAACCAGAAAGGGAAGCCGCTCCAGAAGAACTCCTCAAACGAGGATAACCAGAAGAAAAACCGTATCAGCTTCCGAGCAGATTGCCGAACAGACCGCACATTTTGCAAAGCTCTTTCATAGTTCCATGATTGATACCGAAGCCCTTGCAAGACCGACTATAGTCCGCTCGGACGCCAGTGAGTCACCTTTGAAATATCTCGGGATGTGGGGTTCGATGAAGGTTAATATCAATACGGCCCCCCGGCATGTATTGGAAGCGGCCTTTATTTTCGGCGGCAACCAGGTCGAAATCGCCGAAGAGATTATACAGCGAAGACGAATAGAGCCTTATGAAAATATCGAGGATTTGAAGACTGACCTGTTCAGATATTCCGATTCGATAAGTAAGTGCGAAGATTATATTACGACGATCAGTAAGTTTTTTACGATAAAAGTGACAGTTGTAAGCGGCGTGGCAAAGACATCGTCTATTATAGCAATAACAAAAGATGGTGACAAGGTGGAGCGAATCGCCGTAATAAATAGTTAAATTTCGATGATTATTCAGGAGCTGACCAGCGGTGGATACTCATAACTACTTAGGGATTTATTTCAGCAGTAAAACAGCGATGGTGGTTTGTCTTAATCCCCAAAGCAAAATGGTTGTGGACTGTTTCAGCGTTTCCGTACCGGAGCAGGAGCAGGCAAGCCCGCAGTTGTTGGCGAGTCTTATTGCCAAAGGTTGCACCGAGAGAAAGCTGAACTTTTCCGAGGTTGCGGTGGCCCTTGATTGCGCAATGTTTATGCAGCACAGCGTGCACAGCGAATTTAGTGATCCCAGGCGAATCGCCGCCACTATCAGGTTCGATACTGAAGATGCCCTTGCGACAGATATTACAGATATCGCACTTGCTTTCGAAATAGTTTCAACAGGTCAGGATGGTTCGGAGCTGACCGTTTTCACTTCACAGCGAAAGGTGCTGTCGGAAGTTCTTCTTTCTTTGCAGCAAAACAACTTCGACCCTGTAAGCATAGAGCCGGACGTTAATTGTTTGTCGAGGTTTGTGAACAGTAAGTTATCCTCGCCCGAAATCCGGCGTCCCGGAACCATGTTCGGATTGCTTTCCCGCAGTAACGGCTATTTGATTATACCCCCTGCCTCTGTGGGCACCACCGAGCAAAAAGCTTCTATGCTTCGAACGTTTATTCTCGGCCGGGCTCAAGACAGAACACAGCTGCTAACAAGAGAAGTGCTTATGAATACGGCCATAGCCGGAAGCGATGAGCCGATAAGTCATCTTGAGGTTTATGATTCTTCCGGTACCATAGATTATGCGAAGCTCAACGAGCGGTTAAGTATCGAAGCACGCGGCATCGACTGGCTCGATGTTTCCGGTGCCGATTCGAGTGTCGATGCTGTTAATTTTGCAATTGCCTACGGAGCGGCCCTGACTCATTCAGAAAAGGGGCACTGTGTAAATTTCCGTGACGATTTCAGCCCCTTCCAGGGAAAAAAGATGAAGCTGCAAAAAGCTCTCAGGTTCACAGCAATTTCTGTCACGATTCTTTTAATGGCTATCGGCATTTATTTTCAAATGCAGCTTTTCGGCAAAAATAAAGTTCGGAAAAAACTCCGAGCCAACTTCGCAAAGGATTACTCGGTAGTTATGCTGGGCCAGAAGATGCCGCGTGACGCCGAGGCGGTAAGGAAGCTCAGAAGCGAACTGGGACGAATCAAAGACGCGAAGAAAGGCCTGACAAGTATTAATGGTGAAAAGTCTATATCTTCGAAGCTGACTTTAGTGCTGGCAGCGTTTGTTAAATGCGCCGAACAAACGAACCTGAATATAAAGTCTATCTCTATCACAGCGAGGGACATTATCATAATAGGCGACACTTCCAGCCGGCAAAACACGCGGGAATTTTTCGAAGCTATCAGAAATAACGGCCTGGAGATTTTACGGGAATCCTGGGATATAAAAGGGGGACGCGACAGTTTCAATATAACGGTTAAGCCGAAATAGTCATAGAGGTATTAACACTATGAGAGACATATATAAAAATCCGATGTTTTATTACATATTTGTCCCCGCCGTAGTGGGTCTTTGGCCGTTACTGGTATGGGCGATGTATTTACCGGCCGCGGATGAAAATCTGAAGGACTGGGAAAACCAGCATAGAAAAGCCGAGGCGATAATGATGGAGATTTTGACTCTTGACCCCGACCGGCTTCAATTTGTCGATTCAAATGACCCGGGCACCGAATTTACTTACGGTGTTGTGGATAAGGTTGCCGGCTCGTGCGGGATACCTCCGAGTAAATATAAGCTTAATTCGGGAATGCTTATAACCAACAAGAACCAGAAGAGTCAGAGTGCCAGCGTGAGTTTAAGGCAGGTTGAAATAGTCAAATTTGCCAAATTTCTCTCAACGATTCAGCTTCGCTGGGCCAACCTGCAGTGCAATCGTGTCAAACTTACAAAAAAGCAGGGTATGCCCGATACGTGGGATATAGATATAGAATTCAAGTATTACTATTAATATTTTTTGATGTTATTGCGGAGATTTTAAATTGTAAGTCCTAATTTATAAACTGAAAATTATACCCCCCCTTGCGGGCGTGATTG
>JASFMF010000366.1:0-3348 GCA_050117705.1 Phycisphaerales bacterium | reverse complement strand
GATTATGTTCTTTGCTTATCTGCTTTAACATTTCAAAAAGCTCAGTCAGGCTCTGGCTGATAACATCGGTATCACTGCACACGTTTATAAAGCTTGTATCTCCGTCCCACCTCGGAACAACGTGAATATGCAAATGCCCCGGCAGCCCCGCTCCGCTGCATCTGCCAAGATTCATACCGACGTTAAAACCATGCGGTTTTATCGCTAATGAAAGCGCCTTTTGTGATTCTCTAACCACTTTAAACATCTCGAGCATCTCTTCCTCGCTGACCTTGTCCAGCTCACCTATGTGCCGGGTCGGTGCTATCAATAAATGTCCGTTGTTATAGGGAAAGCGATTGAGTATTACGATACTTTTCTCCGTCCGCCACAGCACCAGGTTTTTCGAGTCATCATGAGGATTTTGAAGATTATGGCAGATAAAGCAATCACAGCTCTTGTCCAGTCCCTGAACATATTTAATACGCCACGGTGCCCATAAATTTTTACGTTCCAATTTGCTGTCCTTCCCTTATGCTCTTGTGCTCTTATATCATTCAACGAGCTCCATCGTCAGTTCTTGTTTTATAGTTATCATTGGTTTTACGCTGATACCCATCGGTATACGAGACTCTAACTTCATCTGATATTGCTGATTATATTTTTCTGTTCGCCCGGCATCGATATTGAACAGTTCTTCACCCTGACCTTCCAATTCCAGAAGCTTATAGCCGCTTAGAAAACCGAACGTCCCCCTCATCTGGAATCTTCCTGAATAGGGTATCGGCCAGTTTCGAGGAGCCGTTTCGGCTTGCTGATAAGAGCTACTGATAACAGCCAGCCGCCCCTTCTCGCTTTGACGAATCTCATCGAGCCTGTAGGTAGCATCTCTGGCCTTCCGCATGACCATTGGAGAAGGAACAGACAATTGCGACTCCCAGCTTTGTCCAACCGCCGCTCCTTTGGACGGATTGTCCAGACTGGAAATCGAATCCCACAGAAACCACTGTGTAGCGACAAAATCGCTTATCATATCAGGCTCCTTGATTCGTCCGCCGTCAGCGCTTGTGAAGAATGCCTTTTCGCCGATTTCTTTCAGCAGCTTATCCAGTTGCGAGTAGTCCTCTATTTTCCCATTAGGCCCGACCGTAAAAGTAAAAGTTTTACCGTTCAAATGCTGTACTGCATCTTTATGCGACCCCTTGCTTCTCGTCACCTTCACTGATTTACAACGTGCTTCAATTGTCGTTGGCTCATACGGGTCTATTTCTTTGGGTTGATATTCTATAACTGTTTCCAGTGACTCGGTGGAACTCTCTGAACTGCTCTGTCCCGGCCTGGACAGTTTCCCCGTCGGGTCCCAGTCAATATTTATTTCTCTTCTGGATACAAACCTATACTCCAGACTCTCACCCTCCTGCCAATCAACGGTCAGAAGCTCTCCCTGTTTACATCCTGTAAGGAAACTTAAAATAACAACTGTCAGAATCGCCGATGTAGTTTTCAATCTAACTCCTATTTCTTCGATGCTCACCCGCCTGTCACTCAAGCCCGTTCTTTACCGTACTAATCAATTCTTTCGATACTATAAATACGAATCGCACCCATTCGCAGCATATCCGGCTCTTTATCTTTATCCGTAGCCGCAGGGTCAACAGCAACCCACTCGGACTTGAACTCTTCAAGGTATTGTTCAACTTTACCGGCCGTCAAATCCAGTTTTAACCGGCCGGTATATATTTCTACAGGATTGTCGAACATTTTTGAAAAGAAATCCGACCCCTGTTCTTTATGCAGCTCTTTCGCCCTTTGCGAGGAAGGGACAACGCTCATTCCGACAACAGCCGTCTGGTGTCCACCTATGTTTTTTATTTCTTTTACCTTATAAGTTCTTTCGTACGTTTTAGATCCCATTCGTCCAAACGAAAAAGTCTTTATATTACTCCAGCTATCGCCCGCGCGCAATTGCGTCCTGTCCTCGTCCGGAAGCGCCGGAACGTGGTGTCGTCCTTTAATTACCCTGTCAGAAAACAATCGCACAGCCTTTGGAACATTCCCGGCGGCGGCCCGAGCGTAATTTACATCCAAAACGCGTGAAACATCTCCGGAAGTTGTCATTTCTATGGTATAACTTTGCCCGATTAATTTACTCAAAGGGTCATTTCTATCTTTTACACGCGAGCTGTCAAAATCCAGAGTAACATTATCTCTGACCTTGGCCATATACTTCAACCCATCGATAGTAATCTCCGCAACGGCGTTTCCTTTATCATCAACGCTTAGTATTCGCTGTTTAAAGGTCAATTCTATTTTGCTGCCGGTATGACCACCGATAAAACCCTTGGGTTTGTTTGCGAGGGGCCCCTCCCATATCACGCTTTGTTCGGCCTTTGTTGTAAGCTTGTAAGTCGTAATATCCTCCGGAGCGAACTTCAACGCGAAGGTGGCATTTTGGCCGCAACCCACGGTCAAAAGTAATAAAAAAATTAAAACTCCCTCGGCTAAACCACGAATTTTGACCTGTCCCATCGCTTTATCCCTGCAAATAGGTAATGTTGTCACAATTTCGAATCTCAATTATACGTTCGCGTTTTTTAAAGACAACCGATTTTTCTTTATTTACTTCTTATCAACAAGTAAAATCTAATTTTAAGAATTTTTAAGATTGCCATTGTATTGGAGAAAACGGATTATGAAAAGTGATACAGTCAAAAAAGGTTTTCAACGTTCTCCGCATCGCGGCCTGCTTCGCGCCTGCGGTCTGAAAGACGCCGATATCGAAAAACCGTTCATCGGCGTTGCAAACAGCTTTTGTGAGATTGTACCGGGCCATGTCCATTTAAACAAAGTTGCTCAGGTTGTTAAAGACTCCGTTCGCGCGGCGGGCGGAACTGCTTTCGAATTTAATACCATAGCGATTTGTGACGGCGTCGCTATGGGTCATACCGGAATGAAATATTCGCTGGCCTCAAGAGAAATCATCGCCGATTCGGTTGAGACTATGGCAAGTGCGCATTGCTTTGACGGGCTTATCTGCATCCCCAACTGCGACAAGATTATACCCGGGATGTTAATGGCCGCTGTAAGACTGAACATCCCGACAATTTTCGTCTCCGGCGGACCAATGGCTGCAGGTAAAACAAAAGATGGAAAGACAGTCGATCTCATCAGCATATTCGAAGGTGTTGCCGAATTCAACGCCGGCAAAATTGACGAAGCTCAGTTAAAAGAGCTTGAATGTACAGCCTGCCCCGGCGAGGGTAGCTGTTCCGGAATGTTCACAGCCAATTCAATGAATTGCCTTTGTGAAGCCATCGGAATGGCACTGCCCGGCAACGGTACAATCCTCGCCGTCGACCCAAAACGCCA
>JASFMF010000365.1:0-3348 GCA_050117705.1 Phycisphaerales bacterium | reverse complement strand
CAGAACCATCCCATTCCGGTCATAAGAAGACTCCCCCCCTCCTCAACATAAGACACAATGGAGATGATTTCATTCTGATCAATGATTTGTGTCGGACGAACAATAATAAACAGGTCACACTCTTTCAAATCTTCATCAGTAACCTGTGAACCTAATTCAGTTATTTCGATTTCTCTTGAAGCAAGTATTTCTTTTGCTTTTGCTGACAAAATGTTTTTATTAAACCAATTACTTATATGAGTATAAATAATAACATTTTTATACTTATAACCATTTCCAAGCCAATTCAAAATATTGCATGTAAAGTAATCATTCGCGCTCGGATCAATTAACAGCCCGTCATGACCTAAAGCAATAAATCGTCCTTTTCGATATTCGGAAGCAATCGCAACAGGAGGATAGGAGTTTTGTGGCCATCTAATATCACGGGTGTAAGCTTTGTGATTGCCCCAAAACAATGGAACAATATCAGGTTTTAATGGGGCGATAGCTGTAAAACGCCAGTTTTCAGCACCGAGAGATTTGACACCTTTTGTCAACGCTTTGAATGTTTTTGCTTGGTGTTTTGAATATTCCTGTGCCTGTACGAAACCGCTAAAAACTGCCAGGATTAAACATAAAGTGAGTCGGCAGACTAATAGCGTTCTTTTTGAAGTCGATATCATCCTCATCAATTCCAAGACCTCATCCAACTATCGATAGAGATTAAATGGGCTTAGATTTCCCATATAGCGTTTTGTATCTTAGTGTAGCTACACCGCTGTGCCCCTTTTCTAATAGGATATCAAATCTGTCTTAAAATTCAATCTTTCTTATTGGCTCTGTATGATGATTCTGTGGCTGTAATCAAAACTACTCTATCTTTATCTCACAACACTCTCAATCCAATGGCCCTGCGACCGTAGTGTGGTCAAGCCAAACCACGACTCCAAATGCGTGCTGCCTACGGTTCTCACGAAAAACGACCTCGGCATTAAGGACACGAACTAAGACGGGCATCCGCTTATTTTCTGCCCGAACCGAGTAAAATCAAGTGAATCGCCAATAATTATCAGCCGATAAATAATTGAGATGATTATTGGCATTCCAAAAGAAACAAAGACGGATGAATATCGCGTGGCCTTACTCCCTGTGGGCGCACAGATACTGAGCAGCGATGGTCATACTGTGCTTATTGAGCAGGGAGCGGGCTCAGGCAGCGGCTATAGCGATGAGCAGTACTCGGCAGTCGGGGCCCAAATCGCCGAAAGTGCGGAACAGATTTATGCCCAGGCCGAGACAATTGTTAAGGTTAAAGAGCCGCAGCCGCCTGAAATAGATATGCTCCGCGAAGGACAAACCGTTTTCTGCTATTTTCATTTCGCCGCTTCACGTGAACTAATAATAGGATGTCTGGATGCGGGTATTACCGCCGTAGCTTACGAGACATTGTCGGACGCCCAGGGCCGCCTGCCGCTGCTTACGCCTATGAGCGAGGTGGCGGGAAAAATGTCGATTCAAGAGGGCGCCAAATATCTTGAACGCCCGATGATGGGAAGGGGAGTTCTTCTTGGCGGAGTCGCCGGCGTCGCTCCGGCCAATGTATTAATCCTCGGCGGGGGTATAGTAGGCACAAGCGCCGCACAAATAGCCGCAGGAATGGGCGCCAATGTAACTATTATGGATATCAATCTCAACCGGATGCGATACCTCGATGAGATTATGCCTGCTAATGTCACCACTATTTACTGCGACCCTCACGCGGTGGAAAATTATGCCGTTCAGGCGGATTTGGTAATCGGAGCGGTGTTGATTCCCGGCGGACGAACTCCGATATTAATCGACCGTTCGCTACTGAAGAAAATGAAGACCGGCAGTGTTATCGTTGACGTGTGCGTTGACCAGGGCGGCTGCGTTGAAACCTGCCGGCCGACCACTCACAAGGACCCAACATACGTCGTGGATGGTATAGTGCATTACTGTGTCGCCAATATACCGGGTGCCGTGAGCAGGACATCCAGCCAGGCATTGTGCAATGCAACTTTGCCTTTTGTCAGGGAGCTTGCCTCGCTCGGCGTCGATGCTTTTGCCGCTGTTGACCCAGGTCACGCCGCTGCACTTAATATACAAAATCACCGTATCGTAAACGAAGCCGTATCAAGCGTATTTCCCGACCTGCCGAAGTCAGAACAGCCGGTGTGCCAAACCCACTCCCTCAATTAAAAAAAGCCAACGGTCGGATTCGAACCGACAACCACTGGTTTACAAAACTATGTATCCCTATTGATTTTGGCTCGAAAACGCGATATTGGTCTGAACTCTTACTGCTTGCTCATTATAGTGATTGACTGGTTCAAATTGACAAAGTACTGTTTATTTTATCCCACCAGGAAAATACGACTGAATAATTTGAACTTGTCTCATCCATGACATCACTTTGGTGGATGCCGTGCATTCGAGGAGTAACAGTAGCTTTATTAAGATAATACTCTAATTTAAAAGGAAGACGGATATTTGAATGATGGAACATAATCCCAGGGGCAAATAATGTTTTGTAGATAATGTAAGTTAATGGAGTGGACCCTACAATGAAAACCTGGAAAATTCGGAAAAAGGACGAATAGGCGGTCTCGACAAAATGGAAGCAAAACGATGTTGAAACATCCAGGTCGGGATCAACATGTTGGACATTATGAAATCGCCACAGAAGAGGGATTCGGTAATTTGCCAAATGCCAATAGTAAAAAGTCAAATCTAAAAATAGAAAACCAATAAATACATGAGGCCATTGCGGTAAAGGGACTAAAAACATTAAACCAATACCGCGCTTTGAAATCCATTTAGAGGTTCCTATACTGGTATTTCTAACAATCTATCCTCCAACAATAAAAAAAATCTCGTTATAATCAAATTGATAAAGAGGCGTTTTAATAAAGTCTGTATCTTTTTTCTAAGCGGATTTATCTGCTCTATTAAAAACAGAAGATGAAAACTATAAGAAAGAATAAAAATGCGAAATATCCCTTTAGCATTTGAATTTCGAAGCTTTAATATTTATGCTCAAAAAAATCTGTATTCGAATATTTCTCTTAGAATCTATAAATCAATCCTAACAAAAACGATTCTATATGATCTTCGTCGACAATTGGACTGTCCTTGATATCGCTCCCCAACCACTCAAAGGAAATCATACTCATCAAAATTAGGCTTTCACTGAGCTTATAGTTTACTCGGACGCCGGCCGTCAGCCCTGTCGAGTCCCCCGCATCGTATTTAGGGCGACCTGCAATCGCCTCTGATGCACGTACACCGTAATAGTAGTCGTTCAATCGATGGCTGCGATAATTCACACCGATATTAGGAGTCATT
>JASFMF010000364.1:0-3354 GCA_050117705.1 Phycisphaerales bacterium | reverse complement strand
AACGGCTATAATGTCGGGCTATACACGTCACCCCATGTAGTACACCTGCATGAGCGGATTGCCTATAACTCGGAAATGATCAGTGAGTCGGAAATGTGCGGTCTGCTAAACCGCATTCATGCTCCGGTCGAAAAGATGTTGAAGACCGATCCACCTACCTTTTTCGAGATTATGACGACTTTGGCATTCATGTATTTCGTCGATATGGAAGTTGATATTGCAGTAATAGAAACCGGCCTGGGTGGAAGACTTGACAGCACAAACGTCATCCAACCCAAAGTTATCGGCATAACCAGTCTTAGTATCGATCACCAGCACCTGCTTGGTGACACAATAGACAGCATTGCAAAAGAAAAAGCAGGCGTATTAAAGGAAGGCATACCTGTTGTTACCGTTCAGCAGGAACCGGCGGCGATGCGTGTACTCAAATCACAAGCTACCGCCGTCAAGGCACCTTTGAGTGTCACCGGCAGTGATATCGATTTTTCGCACCGATTCGAAACCTCGCGGGAACATGGCCCGCATACAAGAATTTGCCTGACCACGCCTACAAGTAAATTTGAGCACTTAAGAGTACCTTTGCACGGCAAACATCAGGCAATCAACTGCGGTCTGGCCCTGGCTATGCTGGATAAACTCAAAGCAAACGGTTATAAGATAGACAACGAAAAGGCCGCCGAGGGGCTTTACAAGGTCTCCCTTACCGGCCGGATGGAGATGATTTGGAATGACCCTAGAATTATGATAGATGCCGCCCATAACGCTGCAAGTATTCGGGCCCTGATTCACGCGATAGGCCAGAATATACCTTATGATTCTATGATTGTAATCTTCGGCTGTAACAGCGACAAAGATGCCAGAGGAATGCTGGAACAATTACAATACGGCGCCGACAAAGTAGTTTTCACCCGTAGTAACTCGCCAAAAGCGATGTCGCCCGAAGACCTAGCTGATATGTACGAGGAGATATGTAGTAAAATGTACCAGACCGCTCCCAGCCTGGGCCAGGCACTGCAACTTGCTAAAAGTGCCGTCAGCAAAGAAGACTTGATTTGTATTACCGGCAGCTTTTATCTCATAGGCCAGGCCAAGATGCGGTTTCAGTCTAAACAATTCAGCAGCGTTTCATAACTTTCAACCGCGCAGACTTTCCAACTTTAAGAATCCGGCACTACCGACTTGTTTTGAAACAAAACCTTACTCTTCCTCGGCAGCTATAATACGACGCGGGTCGGCATAAACAGTCGAGCCAAACTCATCGGCGGCCATAACCGTCCAGTAAGTCGTCTCAAACGGAAACTCTGTTATGACCTCAGCCGGCGGCTCCGGGGTATCGGAAACAAGATAATCCAACTGGTCGGGAGCCGGACCAAATAAAAGCCGATAGCTCACGGCAGCGTCACTTTCCTGGCAACTCAATACGGCACCTTCATTACTCACGGTAGCTCCATCTTCCGGACCGAGCAGCCTAACCTCTTCCGGTATCCGGCCGGTATATAAAGATGCATCATGGAATCTCAACACATTCGTCTGAGAGCTCCACTCGAAGTAATAATTATCGCCATCTGTGACCAATTGAAGATTTTTATTCGCCCCTGCCACGGAAATATAAAAACCGGCCACAAGACCGCCGTTATAAAGAGGCCTTCGACGAGCACCGCCACCAGGATTAAATGATTGCATATACCAGATAACCGGAGTTGTATGGTTTGCATTAGGCGCCGGAAATAGAATATTCAACGTTCCGGGGTAATAATTTCCCTCTGCGGTATAATAATTATCAATCCAGCACGGCTCTTCACCCACCCTGCTGGCATTAAATCTTGCTATATCGTCCGAATAATCACGACAGGTCGCATCCAGCAACGAAACGCGATTAACTGCATAGCGGGCGTCTGCGTACACTTCATTCATGCGATTAGCAATATCTATAGCCGGCATACCACCGGTATCAAACCCTACCGTTTGGATTGGTTGTATATAACCAGGGGCAATACTTGACAGATAAACAATAAGCTCATCAGCATACTTGTCATACGGCGGCTCATAAGAAGGAAGAGTCAGGAAATTTACTTGATCAAACCAATCATCAGTCTCGGAAAAGGCCATACCACTTCCAACTTCACAGTCTCCACCGCCAAAAGCCACCATTGTCGGTTTATCCGGGTCAAAAGGAGGATTGGCCTCAAGGAAAGAATCACTACCGAAATCCGGTACGATTACAACCTCCACTGTATCCGGCTGGCTATCCATATCACCGTCACTAATGGTCAGTGCAAACTCACATCGTTGAATCTCATTTGTCTGAGTGAATCCACTGATTGTAGGCATTGTGGTGTCCTGGCCTGTAATAGTAACAGTTGGACCTGCTGTCTGTCGCCATTGATAGCTTAATTCTCCATAGCCGTCACTATCGAAAGAACCACTTCCATCGAGAACCACCGGGTCAACGGCGGCGTATCGAGGCAAGCCGGCATCCGCCACCGGTGCATGGTTGCCGATAACGATACCAACCTCATCCGGTTCGCTGTCAAGTTCGCCATCGTCCACGACAAGCTCAAATACATATATGCCAAGCTCAGGAGGAGCAAAGGTAGGCGTAACCGAATTTGAATCACTTAAGGCAATCGCAGGTCCGGATGTCTGACTCCAGTGATAATTTACAGAATCACCGCTACGGTCATAAGAGTCGCTTCCATCAAGAGTAATTATCTGGGGAATTGAGCTAAGTGATTGATCAGGCCCGGCATCGGCAATCGGTGGCAGGTTACTTACAACAATTATTACTTCATCAGGCTCACTAATATTCAAGCCATCGCTTACAATAAGCTCGAAGCGATATTCACCCTCGGATTCAGGAATGAAAGTCGGATGCACAGAAGTAAAATCGTTAATTACACCAGCCGCACCGCCAACCTGTTCCCAGCTATATTCCATGACACCGCAGGGGTCATAAAAGAACGAGCCGCTGCCATCAAGAATAACTACAGGAGAACCATCTTGAGGCATATCTACATGCTGGTCCGGGCCGGCATCGGCTACGGGCGAGACGTAACCTCTATATTCATAAGCCCCTATATCAATTGTTTCACCATGAATCCGGGATTCTCCATCAAAATCGGTTTGGTCTCGCAAAACAACCGATGCAGGGTCTCCGGCATTTATACAGGGAGAACCGGTTTGAAAATGGTAATCATGCTCATCAGCATCAACGAATAAGGGATCCTCGGAAATATTGCCGTAATTCCCGGTCTCATCGTATTGGCCGCCCACATTAAACTGTCCCGTTTGGTTATTATAAAAACCATAATTGCCCACATTATTATTCCATACATTATTGAATGCTATCGAGCC
>JASFMF010000363.1:0-3360 GCA_050117705.1 Phycisphaerales bacterium | reverse complement strand
ATTTTCCCCAATTTTCCTCCAACCTCCACGCCCACGATATATGCCAAAAGCAAATCCTTTCCCGATTTCAGTTTACTCTCACAGATGGCCAGAGCAGGAGGAAGGGTAACCGATGTAGCATGGCCTCGAAGGTGAACAGAGGAATCGTCGTAATCTGCAACATGGACCGCAACCCCATTAGCCAATGCAGCCATTGCAGAAGGTACCTTTGCTTTTGCCCCAATAATCGAGGCCTCGGCTCGTCCTCCCCATTCGTAGGCAAGCTTTGTTGCTATCTTTGTGGCCTCAAACTCATTTCCATATAGTCCACAGCCAAGAGCATCAAGAATGCATTGCTTGCCCTTCTCTATCACCTCTGCGGGAATCTCAGATAGATCTGCCCTAACTATAAATTGCGCTATCTCACGTGCCACCTGCATTTTCTTACCATTCATTTCTCTCCTCCTTTTACTGAAGTTTCACCAAAATTATGCATAGTCTGATCACGCAACCATCCGCAACAGTGCATCCGCGAAAGATTTTCGGAGGAGTTTTTTGTGTTTTGTTGTAAGCGACATTAAGATTATCGCTCCGTGCAGCCTGCGCAATGATATGTCTCAGATCAGAGAACGCGAACCTGCAACGACCTTTCACTTTGTGCCGACGTTCGGGGATATCGTGAAGTAATGCCCCATAGATCTAGATGATAGTGGTTGCCATGCTTGCAAAGCCGCAATCGCCCAAGTTATTTCCTTACCTCGAAAATCACGCCCTTCATTGTGTGCAGATTGCCCATCCTATAAAGATTATTCCATTCAAATCGTACAGTTGTTTACGCTATTGTTTTAGGAAAATACTTTAACGCAAAACCTGAAATAGCGAACCTCAATTTTCAATAGGCCATTAGATTACTCAAAATGCTAGTAAGTTGTGGAAAGCATATCAATAAGCCCACCTCAAGCACTAACGCAACCAAAAAAGGAAATATCCCTCTAAATATAGTTTCCAGAGGGACATCGGCACTTATACCTTTTATTACATATACATTCACACCTACTGGGGGAGTGATAGCACCCATCTCGACGATTAGCACTATCATAATTCCAAACCATATCAAATCATAACCCAGCCCTTCGACAAGTGGTAAAAGAATTGGCACCGTGAGGAGAATCAGGGCAAAGCCGTCCATAAAACAACCACCGATCAAATGCACGAGAACTATCAAGCCCATCACAATAGCTGGTGGAAAAGAAAGATTATTAATCCAATCAGCGAGCAAAAAGGGAATCTTTGTCACGGCTATGAAGTGATTGAAAACAATTGCCCCCATAACAATGAAAACCACCATACACGATATCAAAAGAGTATCATTCCCAGCCTCTACAAAATGCTTCCACGTGAGCTTTTTTTTGAGCAAACCAAGGATGATGAGACTGGCGGAACCCGCACCACCCGCTTGAGTTGGGCTAAACCACCCGGTGGACAGGCCTCCAATGATCAATAGAAATATGACAGGGATCTCAACGACGCTAAAAATTGCTCGAACTTTGTTGCTTAAGGACGTAGGCGATCCGGCAGGGGCTAACGCAGGGTTCATCGAACAGAGCAACAGAATCGTAATGACAAAAAGAAATGCAAGAAGCACCCCCGGGATAATACCAGCAAGAAAAAGACTACCAATCGACTGCTCAGCTATTATCCCATAAATAATAAGTAAAGCGCTCGGGGGGATGAGTATGCCTAGGGTCCCAGCAGAAGCGACACACCCCGTAGCGAGCGCATTATCGTATTTGTATCTTCTCATTTGTGGAAGTGCCACCGCACCCATTGCAGCTGCGGTGGCATTTGTAGATCCACAAATAGCCGAAAAACCTGCACAGGCGATTACAGAGGCCATCGCAAGGCTACCTCGGATTCTTCCGAAAACACTGTAACTCGCGTCAAAAAGGTTTGCAGTAATCCCTATCCTGAAGGCGATAGATCCCATAAATACGAACATCGGAATTACAGTCAGATTATAGGACGACAAAGTTTCGAATATGTCCATGGAAAGCATTGCGATAGCAGCGCTGGGCGATACTAGGTAACTAAAACCCAGGACCCCAATTCCAGCCATGGAAAACGCGACCGGAATTCGAACAAAAATGAGCAGCAGTAATCCTAGGATTCCCAACAAACCAACGGTAGTCAGGGTCATCTGTCTCTTATTTCCCTTAAAGTCTGATATAATGTAATCAGGAATACAAAAAGCATTGGCAAAAAAGCGATCGCTATCGCACACGCAAACGGGCCAAGAGGTATTCTTATACTTGGGGAAACCTCGCCCGTAATGGTTAGAGAGTAACCATATTTAAAACAAGCACCTATCATAACGGCTAATAGCAATGAGCAAACAAGATTCTTAATGCACGCTAAGACCTTTTGTAGAGAGGCGTTCAATCTGGTTGCAACGAAATCTACCTCAATATGGCGCTTTTCTATTTGTGTTTTAGTGGCAGAAAATGCTATGACAACCAGGCCTAATAACGAAACCATGTCCATGGCGCCAAGCAAGGGGAGCCTGAAAACCTTTGCTCCAATAATATCTACAGTAATCAGTCCCAACATAGCAGCCAAAGCAGCTAGCGCCACCCAATTAAGCCAACGGCCTATTCTTCTCAAAGCGCTTTCGAAAATCGCAATTTTTTTAAGCATGAAAGATAATCTCTTTCCAATGCATTAGCTTTAATCTGCCAGGATTTCAGCCGTTGCAAACGCCCGTTAGATTAAATGTCTATGACTTTCAGTTACCTGCTTAACAGATTTTGCTGGACCCACTTCGTGGAAACCTCGTCTGACGGCTGCTTTTCAAACCAGTAAAGGGACCTCTTCGTGACATAGTCCACAATTTCTGCAGCAGGAAGTCCTTTGGCTTCCCTGTCTTTTATAAATTTATTTATTACCGGTTCTACTGCTTTCTGCCATTCTGGATACTGATCCTTTGGAATCGTAATAATTTCCCTACCCTTCGCAAGTTTTTTAAAATATTCAAAACCCTCTATGTCTATGTAGTTCCAAACCATGCCACGCCTCTCAACCCATTCCCGGCTAACATCAGTAAATACTTCCTTGATATCATCAGGTAGAGAGTTCCATTTTTCTTTGTTCATGACTACAAACATGATTCCGACATTGGTAACCGGGGGTATGGTGACATATTTTATCACGTCGCCAAGCTTAAAGCCCTTCAGTGTTTCCGCTGCATTAAACCCGCCATCAACAATCCCCTTAGATATGGCTTCATAGCTCTCCCCCATTGGCATGGCACGCGGAGTCGCTCCCCAAGCAACAAGCGTATTTGCGGTCGGGCCGACAGCTCTGAGTACCATCCCATTCAGGTCC
>JASFMF010000362.1:0-3374 GCA_050117705.1 Phycisphaerales bacterium | reverse complement strand
AAGGTTGATGAATGCAAGCTAAAACAATATGCTCAGGTCTATGATGCAAAACCGGCACGATTTAAAGATCTGCGCAGAGTGTTTATACAGCACGTTCAGCACCCGGAAATTATTTATGAGCCGGGAAAATGCATTGATTGTGGTCTTTGCATACAAATAACTGCCGAAGAATCTGAAGAGCTTGGATTGACGTTTATTGGCCGGGGATTTGATGTTAAAGTAGCTGTACCTTTTGATCGTTCGATGGCTCAGGCTCTTAAGAAATCAGCACACCAGTGTGTGAACGCATGTCCAACGGGAGCATTGGCGTTTGCTAAATAGTCATATTAGTTGAATTCGAACAGCAGCATTTGAACGTTGACGTTCGAAGCTGAGTTTTGTATAAGAATACTTCTTATTAAAAAACTTTTTTGGAGAACTGTTATGAAGATGCGGAAATTATTCTTGGGATTTCTGGCTTGTGTTGTTTTAACGTCTTATTGTTACACTGCACATGCGGCGGATTGGCCGAATTGGAGAGGGCCGGATTACAATGGAATATCAAGTGAAACAGGCTGGACGACAAACTGGCCGAGTGGAAAACCGGCGGTTCTATGGAGAGCAGATGTTGGAGCCGGATTTTCTTCTATTTCTGTAAGCAATGGCCGCGCTTATACTATGGGTAATATCAATGACAGGGATATTCTTTATTGTTTTGATGCTGCAACAGGTAAGAAAATATGGGAACAATCTTATGACTGTCCCTTATTCAAGAAAAACCATGAAGGCGGCCCATGCGGAACACCGACTGTGGAAGGTAACGCTATTTATACCTTCAGCAAAAACGGCGATGCTTTACGCTTTGCCGCCGATACCGGCCGAATAGTATGGCGTAAAAATCTGCACAGAGAATATAACTATGAACATCCCACGTGGCATTTTTCAAGCTCTCCTGTAGTAGTTGATAACATGGTTATTCTTAATGCGGGAAGCAATGGCATCGCCCTCAATAAGAATGATGGAAGTCTGATATGGCAAAATGGTAATGATGTATCCGGCTACGCTTCCGCTGTACCTTACACTCAGGCGGGTAAAAAGTGTGTAGTGATGGCTACGAAAGATGAGCTTGTGTCATTGGATACTGCAACAGGCCGGATCGTTTGGAAGTATCCCTGGCGTACAAGATACGATATTAATGCTGCGGACGCTGTTATTTTGGGTGACGAGATTTTCATTTCTTCCGGATACAACAAAGGCTGTGCACTTTTGAAAATAAATGGTAACGATGTTACTGAATTATGGCGCAACAGCCATATGCGCAATCAACTCAACAGTTCTGTGATATGGCAAGGGCACGTATACGGTTTTGACGGACAAGTTGGGGGCGGAGGTCAGCTTAGATGTGTAAATTACGAAGATGGTGAGGTAAAGTGGGCACAGAGAGGATTGGGTACCGGTTCACTTATGCTCGCTGATGGCAAGCTGATTATACTCAGCGAAAGAGGTAAACTCGTAATTGCATCGGCTTCACCGGATCAATACACCGAATTAGCTTCCGCACAGATATTAACAGGAAAATGCTGGACTGTACCGGTCTTATCGAATGGAAGGCTATATGCCCGCAATGCCGATGGAAACCTCGTTTGTGTCGACCTCAAAAGTGAAGGCTAATTTAGCCTGGATGCACCGGATTGTCGTCTTAATACCCAGCGTGCAATTTCTGTCTTTTAAGAGAGTGATACTTTCTGTGAAGGCTAATCTTTATGTTAAAAACAATTCGAAAGCATCTGTTTATTGCTGTTTTTATTCTTAGTGTCTGTTCCTGCATTGTAGAGGCGGCGGACTGGCCGCAATGGCGTGGGCCTAATCGGGATGGAATATGTTCGGAGACCGGCTTGCTTAAAAGCTGGCCTAAAAAAGGCCCGAAATTATTGTGGGAGCTTACAGGGCTTGGTGCTGGCTATTCCAGCATGTCGATTGTCGATGGCAGATTATATACAATGGGAGATGTACCCTTGGACTCAGGAAAGGCTCAGTGTGTTGTTGCCTGTGAGCTGTCAACACGCAAGCGGTTATGGGCCACCAGAATAGGTACGCCGTATAGTGACGGCCCGCGTTCCACGCCGACCTACGATAACGGACTTCTTTTTGCAGTAGGTACGGATGGTGACGTTGTATGCATCGATGCGACTACCGGCCGGTTACGCTGGAAAAAGAATTTGCAAAGTGACTTAGGTGGCGGAAGTACTCCGCGCTGGAAATTCAGTGAATCTCCACTTGTGGATGGCGATAAGCTGTTATGCACACCTGGCGGCCGAAATTCCCCAATAGTCGCTCTCAACAAAAAAACAGGAGAAATTATCTGGAAGTCCTCTATGCCCGACATAGGACCGCAGGGAAAAGACGAAGCTGGTTATTCATCCATTATTAAAACACGAACAGGTGATATCTGGCAGTATATTCAGCTGACTAATAAAGGTTTAATTGGTGTCTCGGCTGAAGATGGCAGATTTCTATGGGGGTACAATAAAATCGCAAACCGTGTCGCTAATGTTGCCACTCCCATTGTCCATGGGGATTATATCTTTTGTTCGACCGCTTACAGAACCGGCAGTGCCTTGTTAAAGCTGACCGCTGCAGGCGATAATGTAACGGCTCAGGAAGTTTATTTCCTCGATGCCGGGACTTTCCAGAACCATCATGGGGGTTTTATCCGGCTTGGCGATTACATCTATGGCGGCCATGACCACAACAAAGGCAGGCCAACCTGCCTGAATATGATGACCGGAAAAATAATGTGGACCCAAAGCCAGCCCGGTGGAGGCTCGGCAGCGGTCTTATATGCCGATGGACATTTGTACTTCCGATACCAGGATAATGTCTTGGCTCTCATCGAGGCCACTCCTGACAGATACAATCTTAAAAGTACTTTTAGACTTCCCAAACGCCGTGGCATGGGTGAAAACGGCTGGGCACACCTTGTTATCGTTGATGGAAGGCTCTATGTACGCGATGCTGATGTCCTGTTAGTCTATGATATAAAGGAAAAATAAATTAATTCATTCAAACATCTAATTTATTAAAACAATTGCCGGAGAAAAAGTGAACGCAAACGAAGAAACACCGAACAGTAAATCAGATTCTGAAAACACTTTGTCTATGCGTCAATATACCCCCGTTCAGGAGCTTATCAACAACATTCCCTATTTAACTATGACCGTATTGGGAACTGTTATTTTCCTTGTCGGCTTGGGCATATCAACCTGGGGGCTGATAACGGCTGTTACATATTTAGCTTACGGTCTGGCGGGGGCCTTATGGATTATGATTTTCGTATGTCCATATTGCAGATATTTTGATACGAGGGCATGTCCCTGCGGGTATGGCCGGATAGC
>JASFMF010000361.1:0-3376 GCA_050117705.1 Phycisphaerales bacterium | reverse complement strand
CGCTGAGATTATTAGTGGTCGGCGGCTCGTTTGAATCGAAAATGTCCGTGAATGCCGAGTTACTCACAATCAGCGATGAGTTAATTGTTCTGATACGGCGCAGGTCTGTATTATCTAAAGTAACGTGGTCAAGCAGAAGACTCGAATCTTCAAGACCTATCATACCGTCATTAGTCCGTCCGTACTCAATCGCCGCATACGTAATGCGGTTATCATCCATAGTATCTTCGAATTGAATACCATCCCATGTTCCCCCCGTGCCCGGCGTGCGCGTAAAACGAATCATCTCATACTCGGTGCCTTCGGCAATAAGACAGCCATTAACATTCATATTAGTATCCGGCTCGAAAAAGACTGTAGTGCCCGGCATAATAACAAGTTCAACACCACTCGGTATTGTCAATTCACCGACGATACGGTATGGCCCTTCTTCCGGCGTCCAGATGATGCTCTCCATTAAAACTCCACCCGGATGACCAGCCTGCCCATTCTGATAATATCCCTGATTACTCACGACACCCTCGTCATTACCTGCATCTACGCAAGGAGAATCTTCTCGAAGGTGATAGTCGTTATTCAGAGCATCAACGAACAATGGGTCCTGATTTATATTGTCGGTACCGGGCCATTCCTCCCCGGGATTCGAATAATCAATATGGATATTCACAGGATCGAAGTCTGTCCGTACCGAGTCGTTGGCAAGTACGATGGAATTAGTCACGAAATATTCGATAAACGAATTTACATGATTGTCTCTGTTGAAAGCCTGAAAGCCGACATCACGGCAAACAATTGTGGCATGGTCGACTGTCACCCGGGCGCTGCTGTCTTCATACGTCTTCGCCGATATCCCTATACCGTTGTTTATAATCAGCATATAGCTAAGTGACACCTCGTCGTCATAAACACTCACGCCCTTATCAAAACAATCACGAATAATATAATCCTCTACGGAGACTGTCGAAACCAGTGTATCCAGTCCGTCATCGTCCGTATCGGCAATCACACCCCCGCGAAGCGTAACATCCTGCCCTGCACTCTGGCTGTGTATATAAATACCGTCATTATCATCCGGCCCATGCATCTCCGTTATCCAGGTACCCTCCATTAACAAAGCTGTATTATCAATTTCAGGCCCCATTACTGACCTTGCCAGGTGACAATTACGAAAAGTCAGGTCCGAGCCGGAGGCCTGCATAACCTTGCCGGCGTTGTCGGTAACAGAAACATACTCGAAAGTGACATCAGAACCCTCCGGCCGAATAACAGGCCCCGAGCCAGTATGTCCACCGCCGGGTGAGTTCCCGCCGAGAGTGAAGTTCGTGTACTGATATATCGACGGCTCCGAGTCGTCGTGATGGATTTCACCCCACGCTTCGGCAGGGTTAAAAGCCGTAAATGTCACTGGCGCCGCAGCGGTACCAAGAGATTCTATTACTCCCAGTACATCGATGTCCGTTCCACCTGAACCTGAATCTACTCCATCCAGCAATACAAGCGTCCCCGGCTGAATAGTTAATGTATGACCACTGGGGACCAGCAGATCATCCGTTACCCGAACAATACCGTCCCAGACTGTAGAGTTTCCGCCAAGTGCACCGGAGACTGCTGTAATCGGTTCATCGCTTAGGTCAACCAGTAAACAATTTCCCTCCATACCGTTTACCTCAGCCGTCAATACGAAATCGCCTCGACCTGCAAAAGTAACAAGCGAGCTTCCCAAACCATTGCGTAATAAGATTATGTCCTCAGAAAACGTAACATCCGAATTATCTACTGAAAGCCTTGCCACCGAATCCCATACTTCACGCTCTATACTGCCATCCTGCCTTACAAGCTCAACCCGCACGAGAACCGGCGTCCCCGGCAGATAACTTTCCCTTACAAGAAGCCTTACACCCAAATCAAAATCCCCAATCGGGGAAACCTGATTATCATCGCCATTCTTCGGATAATCATTAGTTTGACCGACGTCACACCAAACATCGATATATCCACGTTCAAGCTCATTGCCCGTACCGTTATAACCATCGAACGTCTGCACGACAACTCGGTTAATGCCCGGCACCACGGTTATACCATCTATTAACCACCTGCCCTCTTTTAACACCCATTCGGCTAATTGCCCGTTCACAAGTACAGAGCGGGTAGTAATCGCATTGGCCGTCCCGGACAGCGACATAGGGTCGATATTTCTGCGATAATGATAACCACTGCTTAGAGGAATTTCGCCGCCTACTGTGAGTGGCTCGTTTGGAATCTGCTCCAGGACATAACGGATTCTGCTTGTAAGAAACCGCTTCATTGAATCTATCCGCGATCCCGGAACCCAGTCACCTAGTACATAATATATCAACGGATTAAACTTCTCAGGCGCAAAGACCGTCTCTATCAGGTCCATAAGCTCCCTGTAATATATTCTCACAATATCCGGATGATTGAGCAATCGATGTAATCCTTCAACTTGCTCATAGTGGATAATGATACTGCGGTCGGGGTCGGGATTAACAACACCAAGTATAGAATCCAGGTCGTGGGGAATCAACAAGAACCGCTGATCTTCAATGCCCCGATACATCGCATAGTCGTCACCCCTGCCGTTGTTCAAGCCTCCCTCACGATTGCCCACCAGCGAATCGATAGCCAGGTATCGCATCCATTCTTCGATGTTAATAACCTTGCCAACCTCTGCTACAAAGTCGGCATCGGAAATATCATAATTGTTGAGAACATATATAAGATTAATCAAATCCGCCCAGTCCTCATCGGATTCATTGGTCTTCTTAAAATATGCATTGCGATAGCCGTTCGGGTCATCGCCTTCATAAGCCAGGGCCGCCTCATATCCCTGGCCTTCGTCGGCACAGCGATAAAAATTCCCCGCCCCATCATCAGGAAAATGGTGGTCGGCCCAGTCACTGTCCAGAGATTCCAAAGCCACATACGAACCGGCCATTTGCTCAGGGTCATCCAGCGCTAAATTTCTCCCATTCACCCTCACCTGCACAGGATTAGCATCCGCCGTCGGTATTCCCGCCATGCGCCATATAGCGCTGCCTATTATCTGTGAAAACGTATTTTTGCTGTTAATATTAAGTGCGCTCACACCTTTCCACAACTGGTCGCGTGGAATATTTACACGATAGTTATTGGGAGGCGGTGTCCTGGAACCTTTGCCGCGGTTACGAATATTCACTAAGTATCGCAACTCAGTATCCACCCCATCAATAGTGATGAACGTACCGTTCATTTGAGCATTTGAGCGCCTGACAGAGGAATTGGACCCGATATTAGCAAGCCTGTCATGCTCAACCCTAGTCATAATCAAATAATAGATTGGCTGATTGCCTAATTGCCAGTACGGCTCGAACGAATC
>JASFMF010000360.1:0-3376 GCA_050117705.1 Phycisphaerales bacterium | reverse complement strand
CATCCTGATTTATGCGAACGATGCGTAAAGACGGTACGACGGTGAGACGTCTTACCGTTTTAATTGCTGACAGACCTTTTCATAAACCTCATCGATTGTTATAGCATCGACGTTGTGCTTAGGGTCATAACTTCTTATCTTACGGCCTCTGTTATATGGTTCACGTGCTACGAGACATTCGCTTCTCTTATACGGAGCAATTCTGGCCGGGTTGGACCAGCTAAACATCATAACTAAGGGTGTCCCCAGCGCAGCGGCAATATGTCCCGGTCCCGTGTCATTACTTACTACTAATCCGGCATTTTTCAGCAATACTATAAGTTCACGCAAGGAAGTTATCCCCGCGAAGTTTTCGATTGGGACATTAGCTATGTTTTGTAACCTTTCAACAAGCCCGTCTTCAGATGCACCACCCACAGCAACAATAGACAGACCGAATTCGGATGAAATCTTCTCGGCAAGATTAGCAAAACGCTCTATCGGCCAGCGTTTGTCCTCATGGGCCGAACCCGGCACAAGAACCGCATAATCTTCGAATTGTATTTCGTGGGTTGTTAATAATTTGCTCACCGTTTCGATTGCTTCTTGGTGTTCCGGCAATACGAACTCTACATCAAGCTTAGATGCCCCGGCTGTTTGTATTATTTTCAGGTAGTAATCGACAAGATGAATACAATCTTCTGTTTGATGGATTTTATGCGTGTAAAAAAGGTGGGCGAATTCTCTTGCATGTGCGATTCCATAACGTTTTTTACAACCCGACAGCCACGCCAGTGAAGCCGTCCTGAAAAGACCCTGAAAGTCTATAACGGCATCGAACCTACTCTTACGGAGCTTCTTAATAAGTGAGAAAAGACAAGCCAGCGCACCGGGATGAAACCATGCTTTACCAAGATACCTGCGGTCAAAAGGAATTATCTCGTCCAGATGAGGATGATGTTCAAGGAGTGCTGCGAAATCCGGCCGAATCAGCCAGCTTATTTTCGCTTCTGGAAAACTCTTACGCAAAACCGTAAGTGCTGGCAGTGCTAAAACTATATCACCCAGCGAGCTTGGCTTTATTATCAGAATATTTTTAAGGCTTTCCGGCATAGTTTTATCTTCAGCGGATAATTGTAAGCTAAGGAGACATTTAAGGCAACCGGCTAAAAAATTAAAGGCGGACATATAAGATAAATATTATAATATCAATAATAAACCACCAAATTCATTTTTTTCAGGGGCTTCTAACCGAACAACCTTAAAAAATAACCGTAAATGACTATAATTCGGATGAGAAACTTAAAATCATACACAAAATGGGGCTTCGGGAGGTTTACACCGTCGTATTAACCTGAGGCTTTCAATTCGTCAATCGAATCAAACTCAGAAAGGAAGGAAAAGAAATGAACAGACTCATGGCTTCAATAATAACCATAGTTTTGGCAATCTTACTTGTAACAGCTAACACCCATGCAAACTGGCCGGCATGGCGAGGCCCCGATGCAACTGGTGCCGCTAAGAATGGAAATCCACCCACTGAATGGGGTGAAACGAAAAATATCAAATGGAAAGTCAAAGTCCCCGGCGAAAGCTTATCATCTCCAATCATCTGGGAAAACAAGATATTCTTCCTGACCGCTGTCAAGACCGACAAGCCGGTGCCGGCAATATCGGATAATCAGGCTGGCAGAGGAGGCAGAAGAAGAATGAGCCAGCCGCCGACAGCAATATATAGTTTTGACCTTGTTTGTATGGACCGAAATAGTGGCAGCATTATCTGGCAGAAAGTGGCCCGTGAAGAGTTCCCACACGAAGGTCATCACAGCACTGCCAGCTTTGCTTCCAACTCGGCGGTCACCGATGGTAAACACGTCTGGGCCGGTTTTGGCTCACGCGGCGTTTATTGCTACGATATGGATGGAAATAAAAAATGGGAAAGAGACCTCGGCAATATGACCATCGTCGCAGGTTTTGGCGAAGGCAGTTCAGCCGCCCTGGCGGGTAATGCACTTATAGTCGTGATGGACCACGAAGGCGATTCGTTTATTTATGCACTCGATAAAGAAAACGGCAGGACTCTTTGGCAAAAACCTCGTGACGAAGGAACTTCCTGGGCCACACCACTCCCGGTCGAAATAGATGGTAAGACACAGATAGTTGTCAATGCGACCAATTTCGTTCGCGGCTACGACCTCCAAACCGGAGATGTCATTTGGCAATGCAGCGGCCAGACAAGAAATGTAATCCCATGCCCGGTAACCGGTTTTGGTAAAGTGATTTGTATGAGCGGTTTCCGGGGTAGTAATTTACATGCAATTGAGCTTGGCCGGACCGGCGATTTGTCCGGCTCCAATGCCATCAAATGGCAGGTTAATTCAGGAACTCCTTATGTTCCCTCTCCACTCCTGTATGGTGACAAGCTTTACTTCTGCTCAGGAAACCGGTCCACTATATCCTGCTATCAGGCAGACACAGGCAAAGCTAACTATACAGAGCAATCACTTGAAGGCTTGGGAGGTATGTATGCATCCCCGGTTGGAGCTGCAGACAGGGTTTATTTTGTCAGCCGTAATGGCACAGCCGCCGTTATCAGAAATTCGGATACATTTGAGCTTCTGGCCACGAACAAACTCGATGATGGTTTCGATGCTTCACCGGCTATCGTTGGCGATGAGTTATACTTGAAGGGAAAACAGAACTTTTATTGCATTGCAGAATAATAAGACAGGAACCCTTTTCCAGCCAATGGCATCCTGATTTGATTTTAATCGATTGGCGATGATGTTTTTCGCAAATCGCGGATAATCTCTGCGATTAAATCGCCGAAGCCATTTTTCGTTAGACATATCCCCCCTGTCAAGTCATAATACCACTTTAGATATGACATATTCTATGGCTCAAATGAAAACTACGAAAAACTTCAATTTTTAAGGGGTTGAATAATGGAAAAGATGGGTTTAATATTCAAGTATGTCGCTATTTTGATTTTTGCTGCTACAATTAATGCTCAGGAAACCATATCTGTTTCAATCAACCCGTCAAAAATCGAAAGCAATATTGATGAAAAGATATATGGCCATTTCCTGGAGCATATTTACCACTCTGTCAACGGTGGTTTATGGGGCGAGCTGGTATGGAACCGCAGTTTCGAAGAATCTGTGAATAAGGGCCGCTGGACTATAGAAGGCGATTCCATTATACAATCAAAGATAGGCGACAACATAAGGCTGGTATTCGGAGACAAGGAATGGAATAACTACGAAATTAATCTTGAGGCACAAAAGATTGACGGCTCCGAAGGTTTTCTTATTCTGTTTCGGGTATCGAACGACGAAGATTTTTACTGGTATAACGTTGGCGGCTGGGGAAATATTCAGAGCGCTCTGGAAAAAGG
>JASFMF010000359.1:0-3382 GCA_050117705.1 Phycisphaerales bacterium | reverse complement strand
TGGGAATTTTAGTAAATGCCGTTTTTTAGCATAATTACGCGATTACAGCATGTAGCCAGGTATGCTCGACACGCAGGAGGTCACTGGTTCAAGTCCAGTACCGCCCATTTCCCTTAAGATGCACTTCATCATCAATCCATCTGCTTAAATAATGTTATTACCTTACGGTCTGAAGAACACAATGCCAACAGAAAATGTAAGTTGTTCGGCTCTTATACCAATAGTACAGTCTGGATAAATTCTCGAAGTAATTTTGTATCGCAACAGCATGCGCTATGGTAGAATACAAGCAGTCACAGTATAGATAGTAAAATCTGTATCTATTCAGCAAGTAGCGTTCAGGAGTTCCAAGTAAAGAGGAGCCAATTATGAATTCAACATCTAAGTCGCTAACCATGATGGCAACCACAGTGGCTGTACTGGTCTTGACAGGCTTGGTCTTCGCTCAAGGACAGAGCGATGCTCTCGAGCAAGGCTTTAAAAATCCACCTGATTCGGCCAAGCCACGAACCTGGTGGCACTGGACAGGCGGCAATATAACTAAAGAAGGAATTAAAAAAGACCTTGAATGGATGAAACGCATCGGCATAGCAGGTATGCAGTTGGCTGATGTGAGCTTTGGAATGGGCCAAACCATCGAGGAAAAAATCGAGTTCGGAAGCCCGGAGTGGCTGGATGCAATCCGCTACGCAGCATCCGAAGCTCGACGGCTTGGATTGGAAATGGCAATATTCAGTTCAGCCGGCTGGAGCCTGACCGGCGGGCCATGGGTAAAACCCGAGCAGGCGATGAAAAAACTCGTATGGAGTGAGACAACTGTGGAAGGACCGTTGAAATTCGCCGGCAAGTTGCCACAACCACCTTCAAACAATGGTCCTATCCGTAACATGGGGCGCAGCAGACAGCAGGACCCCACCTATTATGGTAACAGTGCTGTTGTGGCTTATCGCACTCCGATAACGGAAGCAAACATGGACAGCCTTAATCCGAAAGTAACCACCAACTCCGGCGAGATAGATGCAACTGCTTTGCTGGATGATGATTTGAATTCAGCGGTCACTATCCCGGCACCTAAAAATGGAGGTCCCGCGTGGGTACAGTTTGAGTTCGCTCAGCCGTTCCGGGCACGTGCTATAACAATTGCAGGACAAAGGGGCATACCAGTCGGCCGGGTACTGGCAAGTGAAGATGGTGTAAGCTTTCGGACATTGGTGACATTGCCGGGCGCACAGCTCTACAGGCAGGGAAGAGTGAGGACATTTGCATTTGCCGAAACTACTGTGAAATTCTTTAGAATCGAAATGACCGGAGCACCATTAGGACCTGCGGCTACAATGAGCCAGACACCCCCGGAACCGGCGCGCGAATACATTCTCACAGAGGCAATATTGCATTCAGGAGCACGTGTACATCGCTGGGAAGAAAAGGCCGGTTTCAGTTTTCTCTTTGAATACGAATCAGTACCGACACCTGAGGTTCCTGCCGAGACGGCTATAAAGCGTTCGGACATTATCGACCTGACGTCAAAGATGACTCCGGACGAAAGTCTGGAATGGGATGTCCCGGCCGGCAAATGGACGATTCTACGCATTGGTTACTCCCTAACAGGAGCAAAAAACCGCCCGGCTATGCCAGCAGGTCTCGGCTACGAAGTCGATAAACTCAGCCGAAAACATCTGGAAGCTTATTATCATGGCTACTTTGACCCAATTGCCGAATCTTTAGGACCGCTCTTTGGTGAAAGCCTCCAATATGTATTGATGGATAGCTGGGAAGCCGGCAGGCAGAACTGGACCGATGAAATGATAAACGAATTTCACAAAAGGCGAGGCTACGACCCGACTCCGTATCTGCCCGCCTTAGCCGGAAGAGTGGTGGAAAGCGCTGAAGTGAGTGACCGTTTTCTGTGGGACTTCCGCCGGACACTCGCGGATATGTGGGCCGATTATCACTATGGTGCAATGACCGAGCTTCTAAATAAGAAAGGAGTAGGAACATACGCTGAAGCCGCCGGAGTCTCTCTTGAAATCCCCGAAGACTCACTGCTCAATAAAAGTAAAGTTAATATCCCGATGGGTGAGTTCTGGGTACGGGCGCTTCACCCGGAATTGATGTACTATCAGGATGTTCGTGGTGCAGCCTCGGCGGCACATGTATATGGTAAAACTCTGGTAGCTGCTGAATCGTTCACAGGAGGCGGTTATGAGGCACCGTACACATTGAAAAAAGTCGGCGACTACTGGTTTGCACAGGGCGTTAACCGTATTATCTTCCATACCTCAGCACACCAGCCCCTCGATACCAAGCCGGGCAACACGATGGTCGGGACTCACATTAATCGTAATATCACCTGGGCCGAACATGCAGAGCCTTTTATGACTTATTTAGCACGAAATTCTTTCATGCTGCAACAGGGCCTATTCGTAGCTGACCTGGCCTACCTTTTGAACGAAGGCGCCCCATCAACCATGCCCATCTGGGGAGCAGGATTAACACCCGAGCCGCCTGAAGGCTACGACTACGATTATGTTAATGCTGATGTATTAATCAACCGAATGTCGGTGAACCAAGATGGCCAATTGGTTCTGCCGGATGGAATGAGTTATAGAGTATTAGTCCTGCCGGAGATAAACCGAATGACAGTTCCAGTGCTATATAAAATCAGAGAACTCGTCAAAGGCGGCGCAACAGTAGTTGGCCCCAAACCCCTGAAGTCACCCAGTCTCACAGGATATCCGGATGCCGACAGTCAAGTGCAGGCGCTTGCCAACGAACTGTGGGGCGACCTTGACGGCGTCAGCCGTACGAAACGTATTTATGGTAAGGGTATGGTGGCGTGGGGGTTACCGCTTTCTGAAATCCTTACTTCGCTGAGTGTTGACAAAGATACCGAATATAGCAAACCGTTGGATTCTAAACTGTCATGGATACATCGCCAGACTGGTAATACTGACATATACTTTATAGCCAACAGGACCGACAGCCCTCAGGACATTGATGTTCGATTCCGTGTTAACGGCAAAGAAGCAGAACTCTGGAATCCTGATACCGGAGAAATCGAACCGGCAACGTACAAAATCGAAAACAACCGTACTGTAGTACCATTACATTTGGCCCAGCGTGAGTCTGTATTTGTAGTCTTCCGTCGAGCTACCTCGTCACCACCCCGAGCAATGCCAGGCCAAACAAGCACAACACTTGAGACAGTAACCGGGCCCTGGGATGTTAGTTTCCCTCCGAACCTGGGTGCACCGGAAAAAATTCAACTTAACAAGCTGGAATCCTGGACTGAGAATGCAAATGAAGGAGTAAAGTATTTCTCCGGCACTGCGACTTATAATAAAACAGTTTCAGCACCCCAAAGCTGGTTTCGTCCGGGAGG
>JASFMF010000358.1:0-3394 GCA_050117705.1 Phycisphaerales bacterium | reverse complement strand
GCAGGTCGATGGATGTAAATAACCCTGATTTGCGCTGGATTCGTTTCGCCAATAGCAGTGAAAATGTGACAGCTAATATTGGATTAAGTGAGTGGGTCGGTCAGACGATTGAGTCCTTGAAGACCGATGACGCCAGAAATGACAGCATCCTGTTAAGCAAAGAAGAAGGTGTGCTTCAGGGCAATTATGTGCAGATTATCAGGGCAACCGACCATTGCATAAGCTGCCATAATCCCCAGGGTTCGGCCAGCCCGTTTTCACTAAATGAGCCGGTAGGCGCGGCTGTGATTCGCTTTAGAGGCATTGGTGGCGAAATCGGTAAAACGAAGTTTTTGAATCTGGTCTGGGTTATCGTAGCCGGTCTTATCGGCGGCATCGGCGCAGTGATTGCTTTCTACTGGATAACTCAACGGGTCATTCTTAGGCCCATTAGACAGCTGCGAGCTATAGCAAATAATGTTACCGAAGGAAATCTTGATACCAGAAGCGCTATAAAGACAGGTGACGAATATGAAAAACTTGCAAATGCTTTCAACAACATGCTTGACGGACTGCAGGCCGCCCAGGAAAAACTCCGACAGGCGAATAAACAGCTCGATGCAAAAATAGCCGAGCTTTCCGAGAGAAATATAGAGCTCTTCAAAGCCAATAAAATAAAAAGCGAATTCCTTGCTAATATATCTCACGAATTCAGAACGCCCTTGAATGCAATTCTGGGCTTTGCACAAGTTCTGCGGGAAAAGCCGCACACGTTAAAAAAGGAGAAGGCTCAGAAATATGCTGACAATATTATCTCCGGCGGAAACAGCCTGTTGAATATGATTAACGACCTGCTTGACCTGGCTAAAACTCAGGCCGGCAAAATGGAGCTGCACATAGAAAAAACATCTGTGCCGGAATTGTGTAAATCTCTGGTGTCATCTTTTTCTCTGTTGACAAAGAAAAATAAAATCAAAGTTAAGCTACAGGTCGATTCGGACATACCCATCCTTTCGACGGATGCCGGTAAGGTCCAGCAAATACTCTACAATTTTCTTAGTAATTCTATAAAGTTCACACCTCAACGTGGCAGAATTGAAATTAAAGCCACAATGCTGAACGAAATAACGGTCCGCATTTCAGTTAGTGATACCGGCTGCGGTATTGCCGAGGCCGACAAGAAGAAGATATTTGAGAAATTTCGTCAGGCTGACGGTTCTATTACCCGTGAAACGACCGGTACCGGTCTGGGACTTACTATAAGCACCGAGCTGGCCGCTATGCTCGCCGGCAGTATCGGGATGGAAAGTGAGCTTGAAAAAGGTTCGACATTCTGGCTCGATATACCCGTTACACTTACCAAAGAAGCCCAGGAGGAGAAAAAGAAAAAAGGTAAGTAGTTAATAAGCAAATTAATCGAGGCGGGAAAGGTAAAATTATGCGTTTAATGTTTTCATTTATGTTTATTCTTTTTTTTGTGAGTGCCTGTGCTGTTGTTGAGACTGAACCAATCGAGAAATCTGCATTGCAAACCGGCGAGCCTCATCCATTTTCAGTTCATGATATGCTGGCTATGGACAGAATCTCCGACCCGAAGGTTTCACCTGACGGCGAATATATTGTTTTTGTCCTGCGACAAACCGATCTTGAAGCAGACAAGGGACGGACCGACCTTTGGCTTATAGGTACTGATGGAACAGGTCTTCGTCGCCTTACGTTCCATCCGGCGGGAGATTCCAATCCCTGCTGGGCGCCGGACAGTAAAACGGTCTGGTTTGTTTCGGGCCGCTCGGAATCATCGCAGGTTTGGCGCATAAGTATTGATGAAGGGCAAGCTAAACAGATAACAAAGCTACCTCTTGATGTTGGAAACCTTGTCGTCTCACCAGATGGAGAGCATATTGCTTTTACTGTGGAAGTCTTTCCTGATTGTAACATCACAACTACAAAAGAAAGGCTTGATGAAATTAAGAGTAGCAAAATAACCGGGCACGTTTACGACCGGATATTCGTCAGGCACTGGGACACATGGAAGGACGGCCGGCGCTCACATCTGTTTGTCATGTCCTCAACAGGCGGAAGCCCAATAGATGTTATGAAAAGTATGGACGCAGATACTCCTTCCAAGCCCTTTGGTGGTCCAGAAGAGATTACTTTTACGCCTGATAGTAAGGGACTTATTTTTAGCGCTCGGGATGTTGGCAGAGAAGAAGCATGGTCGACAGACTTCGATCTTTATTATGTACCTGTCGATGGTTCCGAAGCGCCGAAATGTTTGACAGAGAAAAACCGGGCATGGGATACTCATCCGATCTTTAGTCCTGACGGAAGGACTTTGGCTTATTTAGCTATGGCCAGACCCGGTTATGAGTCCGACCGTTTTAGAATTATTCTTCGCAGCTGGCCTGATGGTGCGGAGCGTGTTCTAACGGAGAATTGGGACCGAAGCCCATCCGCTTTTTGCTTCTCGGCGGATGGCAAAACAATCTATGTCACCGCAACAAACATAGGCCAAAAGTCTTTGTTTTCTATCGATGTAGAAACAGGTGAGATTGGCACTATAATCAGAGATGGCTATGTCCGCACAATCGACGTTACTAACGACAATATCATTTATGGCCTTAATAATCTTCGTTCTCCTCTTGAATTATATTCAGTCAGACTTGACGGCAGTGATATCCAAAAAATAACTGATATCAATTCGAAAAAAGTTGCTGTTGCCAAAATGGGTGAGTACGAGCAGTTTTCGTTCAGAGGATGGAATAATGAAACTGTCTATTGTTATGTAGTCAAGCCTGTGGATTTTGATCCGGCCAAGAAATACCCTGTGGCTTTTATTATACACGGAGGCCCGCAAGGTTCATTCGGGAACATGTTCCATTATCGCTGGAATCCGCAGGCTTACGCCGGTGCGGGTTATGCGGCAGTTATGGTGGATTTTCACGGCTCGACAGGGTATGGCCAGGCTTTTACCGATTCCATTCGTGGTGACTGGGGCGGCAAACCTCTGGTAGATTTGCAAAAAGGACTGGCCGCGACCTTGGAGCGTTATCCCTGGATGGACGGTGACAGGGTTGGTGCACTCGGAGCTTCCTTTGGCGGTTATATGATTAACTGGGTGGCCGGTAAGTGGCCCGAACGTTTTCGCTGTCTGGTTAATCACGATGGTAATCTCGATGAACGAATGGCCTATTTCGATACCGAAGAACTCTGGTTTCCGGAATGGGACCACATCGGCACGCCATGGGATAATCCGACCGGCTATGAAAGGCACAATCCGGTTAACCTTGTGAAAAACTGGAAGACACCTATGCTTGTTATTCATGGCGCGCTGGATTTTAGGGTGGCCGACACCCAGGGGCTCGGTACCTTTAATGCCCTTCAGCGACTTGATATTCCCAGCAAGCTACTTTAC
>JASFMF010000357.1:0-3423 GCA_050117705.1 Phycisphaerales bacterium | reverse complement strand
GGGATGGATCGCTTTCTGGAATATTCTCCTCAAAGACATGCGGTCCTACTATCTCAAGCCGCCGAACGTCAGTTGGGGCCTGATCTTTCCCCTGGCCTGGACCGCGATGTTCTTCATCCGCTCCGGCCGTGGTTTTGAGAGCATTCCGGCGCTCCTTCCGGGAGTGATAGGAATCTCGGTGCTCTTCGGTACCACCAGCATGCTCGCGGTCACCGTAACGTTCGAAAAGAGAGGGCGCTCGTTCGAGCGTCTCCTCCTCGCACCCATTCCACTGGAGGCGCTGATGCTGGCGAAAACCGCGGGGGCCATCCTTTTCGGGGCCGTCAACGCGTTCGTTCCGGTAGCGATAGCCGCTTTTCTGACCGACCTGTCGGGCGTTGCGTGGAACGCCCTCGTGCCGGCCGTGCTCCTGATCGCCGTCAGTTCCACGTTTCTCGGCCTGTTTATCGCCGTCGCGGTGAGCGAGGTATTCGAGGCGCAGACCTTTTCCAACTTCTTCCGTTTCCCGATGATCTTTCTCTGCGGTCTCTTTATCCCCCTTGACCGACTGCCCATATTCCTGCGTCCGCTCTCCTATCTGCTTCCCCTTACCTACGGCACGGACATACTGCACGGCGCCGTAAACCACACCGCCTGCATGCCCCTCCCCCTGGATTTCATCCTCCTTACTCTCTTTTGCCTGGGACTCTTCCTCGTCAGCCTCCGTAACATCCAACGAAAATGGATCCTGTGAAGAACCGGTTAGCCGGCGACGTAATGTAAAAATCTGCCTCGCGGAAAATAGCTATCATAACTCCTTAATAGCGAAGGAGATACCTAACACGTCTGCCCCTATTAAGTTTTATGGTTCTCTTCCATATTGTGTGGGTAAAAGAGGTTTATAATACCATCGAGAAAAGGTACTATGCTGCGTATAAAGAGAGGAGATTACTCGATGGATGAACTGACCCTTTTTACCCAAGCATTGGGGCTTACAAAGCCTTGGAACGTTGTTGAAGTTGTATTTTCCAAAGAAACCGGACGTCTTGATCTCAAGATTGATTTTGCGAGGGGGGCGACATTTCTTTGTCCCACATGTGGAAAAGGTGAATGTCCGGTGCATGACACACGTGAGCGCACGTGGCGGCATCTGAACTTTTTTCAGCACGAGACGTATATTCATGCACGAGTGCCAAGGGCCAACTGTAGCACATGTGGCATTGCCCAGGTCGAGGTACCGTGGGCGAGACCGGGAAGCGGTTTTACCTTGCTCTTTGAGATGCTGGTACTGCAGTTTAGCCGAGAAATGGCGGTGGAAGCCGTGGCGCAAACGACGCAAGTTCGGGCGAATCGGATATGGCGCATCCTGAAGCATTATGTTGAACGTGCTCGCCGGGAGATTGATCTTTCGGAGTTTCATGTACTGGGCATCGATGAGTTTTCTGTTCGCAAGGGGCATAACTATATGACCGCTTTCAGCGATATTGATGCGGCGCGGGTTATTTTTGTGGCGGAATCCCGCGGGAAGGAAGTCGTTGATGCGTTTGCCGATGATATGGCCTCCCTCGGACATGAACTCAGAAACATCCGGCTGGTATGTTGCGACATGTGGGACCCGTATCTTAACGGTATCGCTACCCATGTGCCGCACGCGAGCGTAATTTTTGATCGTTTTCATATTATGAAACAAGTTAACGAAGCCGTAGACAAAGTTCGCCGGGAAGAACAACTACACGTTCCAGGGCTTAAAAAAAGCCGGTTTATCTGGCTCAAAAATCCTCTCAATCTGTCAGGCAAACAAAATGCCGTGCTCATGAATCTCAAAAAGCTCGATCTGAAAACTGCACGTGCCTATCAGCTTAAACTAGCACTACTCCGCTTCTGGGAGATCACCTCCCTTAAACATGCAACACAGTACCTCAAAAAATGGTACTTCTGGGCAACGCATAGTAGGCTTACACCAATGATCAAAGTTGCACATACTATCAAACGCCATTGGCAGGGAGTAATCAATTACATCCTTTGCCGCATTACTAATGGCGTGGTTGAAGGCCTTAACTCAAAGATCAAAACCGCAATGAAACGTGCCTATGGCTTCAAAAACCCAAGCTACTTGAAAACGATTGTTTACCTGGTGGCAGGTAAACTTTGCTTTGATTAACTACCCACTCAATGTGGAAGAGAACCAAAATTTAGAACAATCTCCTGTTTACCCATTGCGTTCATACAAAGAATTGAAAAGAAAATTATCTGCTGCAGAAGTTTTTGGGATTGATTTAAAAGATCTACTCTTTACAGAAGATCTCAACCACGAAAAATCAAACAGTCGTCGTCACACAACAAATAACCACGCACAACTTCCTCTGACATTAGATTTTAAATCAGATGTGCAACACTCATAACATAAACGATCGGAAACCGGGGTCGGGCCACGATATCCTATTACATTGGAATGAGATACGTTAATTTAAGGCAAAAAAAATGACCTTAGACGCGATTTTGGGGGTCGTTTTTAGCTTCTAACGCTTTGTGGAGTTGAGGATCAAATCCTGAGGTTTACGGCAACACATGGGGTCAGGCCTTTACTATACACTTAAAAAATTTTATGTATCTGTCCCTCTCGAGCTCTCAATATCTCTCTAACCAATCGAACAACACATGCGCCATTTATCAATGAGATAATATATATACTATCCCATCCGGCTGCCGGGGATTCGATTCATCCGCTAACGGCTCTGTTTCCACGATTGTAAATGGTATTGTCTTACCACTTAGAATTGCCGGTGCTGGAGGCGACGCCCCGGCCCTTACAATATAAACTGCCCATAGATATTTACCCGCCACCGGAATCGAAACCGGTACTATCACAGGGCCGACTTCCAATGTCATGTCCTCTTGTATACTTATGCTTTTCTCATACGGAACCACTGCATTCCGAAATACGGCTTCCGGGAATACCTCCCCTGTCTCAAAAACAACCTTGCTGATCCCGCACAGCCGGTTATTCTTATCTTTTACGTCTTTTCCCGGAGAGACAAGCGTTCCGTACCACTTATAAATCCCCTTTGGCCTGTCCCACAAATCAAAATCCTTGATATCTCGATAATACGTATCCTGAACCGTATTATTTGTTAACGTTGGATGCTCCTCTCCATACGGATAAAATCTGTTGGGCCATACATACCAGAAACGGGCCCCATCAGGCCTTTCAAGCGCCATATACACATCTACATTATTACCTTTTTGTTTAATCCCTCTCGCGAAATTTCCGCAAAGCATTACTCCTCTACTGCGTGCAGAGGCCTTCAAGCGCATCTGTGGGTTTTCCAGCCTTTTGTCAATATCTCCTGCCATATAATCAATAGTGACGGGTAATTTTTCTTTCACCTCATAGAAAGAACTCCACTTGCCGGATGGACGCTGTACCAGTATGTATAAATCCAC
>JASFMF010000356.1:0-3425 GCA_050117705.1 Phycisphaerales bacterium | reverse complement strand
TTGGAGCCAGATTAACACATGGGACTTACTTGGCGTTGGGGAAACCCGGCCTTTGTATTCCGGCGAAGAAGGGACTCCGCGCGGGCCCGCCGAACACGGATTAGTCATTGTATGGGGTGATAGCCAGGACAACTATCTTGGAAACAGAGAAATCTATGACGTGAAAGTATTTGCCGACGGACAGCTGTATGTAGCTGCTCCGGCCCCCGGTGCTGCTTTGCTTGGTGCTATCGGAGTTGGCCTTGTCGGATGGCTTCGCAGGAAGAGAGCAATTTAGGAATATAAGTCGTAATTGAAGATAACAGGCTGTAAGTGTTATAACTTGCAGCCTTTTTTTGTGGATTGCCCTGATAATTATAGACAATCGAAGCCTTTTGTTCTTATATAAAGCGTAATAGTGACCGAAAATTAAGCTTGACGGGAATAGCCTGGGACAGTAGGATTCATGATGAGATTTCAATCACAAGGTTATGTTTTTTGAGTATCCGGCCTTATGAACATTAACAATCGAAGAATGATTTGTATGATAACGCTGCTTACAGCCTTTTTTATAGTTGGCTGTAATAGGCGGAGCAGGGTCGGTGGGAGGTCAACAGAACTTACTCCTGCGACAGATTTGGGTGTAACGATAGGGTCGCTGGTTGATGTGTCGTGGCCTGAATCGGTACGTCTTGAAGGATACGGATTGGTCGTGGGATTGAGAGGTACGGGATCTTCGGAGTGTCCGCCGCAGGTTAGGGCTTATTTTTCACGGCATATTCCAACGCTGTTGCCGAACCGTGGGATGAACGTTGATAAAATGATTAACGGTTCTGATACCGCAGTAGTATCGGTTGAAGGATTAATGCCTACGATAGCTTCGATGAATCAGACATTTGATGTCAGGGTGACTGCATTGCCGGGCACACAAACAACCTCTCTTGAAGGCGGCTATCTGCTTGGTACCGAACTTAAAACAGCAGGTACTTTTGGGATTACTTCAAGAATTGTAGCAAATGCTCAGGGTGCGGTTTTTATTGATAAGTTAAACACTACTTTGATAAACAGAAGAACCGGATATGTTTTGACAGGTGGTAAGGTTCTTGATGAGTATAAGATAGTTCTGATGCTTCATAAACCTGATTTCAGAGTTACCAATAATATTCGTAACCGTCTGGATGAACTTTTTGGCAATGGTACGGCGAAAGTGATTTTACCCGGTCGAATCGAAGTGAAAGTGCCTCCTAAATACAGGGAACGAAAACACAGGTTTGTCGCGATAATAAAGGCAACGTATCTTGTACATAGTAATGAAATGGCAGCGCGACGAATAAACGCTTTTGCTAATAAACTTGCTACTTCACAGGATGGAGATGAAAGTGAAATTGCTCTTGAAGCTATTGGAAATCATAGCCTCTCTGCATTAAATGGTTTATTGAATATATCTGATGAGCACAGGCAGTTGCGAGTGGCCAGATGTATGCTTAATCTGGGTAGTGACGCAGGTTTGACAGTTCTCCGGCGTATTGCTATGAATAGAAGCTCGCTTTACAGGGTTGAAGCCTTGGAGTCAATAACTGCAGGTGCCAGGCGCAAAGATGCCATTTTAATATCACAAAGGCTATTGCGTGACGGTGATTTTCAAATCAGGCTGGCTGCGTATGAGCAATTACGGAAATTAGATGATATCGCTGTAATGCAGGAGCGGGTCGCTGATAATTTCTATCTGGAACAGGTTGCACAAATGAAATATAAATCGATTTTTGTCTCTCGCAGAGGCCAGCCAAGAATCGTATTGTTTGGAGTGCCGATACTTTGCAGCGAAAGTGTGTTTGTTCGTTCCGCCGATGGTAATATTACGATTAATGCGCCTGCCGATCAGGAGTATGTTTCGATAATTCGTAAACACCCTGAAAGGCCGGAAGTTGTAGCCCAGCTGAGAAGCTCCTACAAGCTTGATGATATTATTAAGACGCTTTGTGGAACACCTGCAACATCAAGTGGACAGGAACGCGGGGGGCTGGGAGTTTCCTACGCAGACGTTATATCTTTGTTGAAACGGATGTGTGACAAAGGTGCTGTAAAAGCGGAGTTTTGGGCCGGCCCATTACCAAAAATCGGTTAATTATCAAGAAATAACAAATCTTCGGCCGATAACAGTATTGCATATTGGACTATAATTGGCGTGTGAACTTTACAACAATAGTTACCGGACGTTAACTTCAGGGTAAGAAATGAGACTTGAGAAAGTTGTTCTGAATGGATTTAAGAGTTTTGCTGAAAAAACGGAATTTTTATTCGATTCGCCCATAACTGCTATCGTCGGACCGAATGGATGTGGTAAAAGCAATATTGTCGATGCGGTCAAGTGGGTTCTCGGTGAGCAGAGTGTCAAAAGCCTGCGCAGCGGGCATATGGCTGATGTGATATTTAGCGGCAGCAGCGGTAGAAAACCGCTCGGGGCGGCGGAAGTTAGTTTGTTTTTGTCAAATCCCGGAGGAGAAGGAAAACGCCGATTACCTATCGAAGCCGACGAGGTTCAAATTTCACGAAAGATTTATAAGAGCGGAGAAAGTGAGTATCGTATCAACAATAAAACCTGCCGGTTGAAAGATATCCGGGAATTGTTTATGGACACCGGTATCGGCACAAGGGCTTATTCGATTCTCGAACAGGGGCAGATAGAATATTTAGTGAGTGCATCTAAAACAGACCGAAGATCCATATTCGAAGAAGCCGCCGGGATCAGCAAGTATAAGGCACACAAGAAAGAAGCGCTTCGTAAACTTGAACGGACGGAACAGAATCTGCTTCGGCTGGCGGATATTTTAGGAGAAGTAGGTAAAAGATTGCGGAGTGTAAAATTACAGGCGGGTAAAGCGAGAAACTATCTGCAATATACTCAAAAGCTAAAAGATTTGCAGGTTAACTATTCGTTAGTTGAATATGTAAAGAACCGAACCGGATTAAAAGAAAAAGAATCCGCTCTTGGACAGGTGCAGGAACAGTTTGGGCGTTTGGCGGCTGAAGTTGCACAGCAGGACAGCCTGATAAGCAAATTGGGCGAAGAGATAATAGATACCGAGCATAAACTTAGCCAGACGGACAATTCGCTGGTTTCGATTCGCAGTAAGATTGAGCAGGGGCACCAACGGATTGAATTCCTACGGACGAGAATTTCCGAACTGCAACAAAGAGAAAACTCGGCAAGAGAGAAGATAGAAAAACTTCGAGAACAAAAGAAACTCTTTGATAAGAATTCCATACAGTATAACAATGAGCTGACAGCCAGTGAAAGACTGCTTGAAGAGAAAAGCCGGGTTGTTGAACAGATACAAAAGGATATTCGGGATGTGAACGCCGAATGTACTTCGCTTGAGTCTCACCTGGAGGATGAGAAGTCTGGAATTATCGATATAGTCAGGAGGACTGCACAACTTCATAAC
>JASFMF010000355.1:0-3428 GCA_050117705.1 Phycisphaerales bacterium | reverse complement strand
CTTGACCCTGAACAGAACATCGGCTTTACCGATCATTACCTTGACCAGCCCTTTAATTTATCTACAGTAATGTTCATCGGCACCGCAAACTATACCGAGCCTGTCCCGCCTGCACTGCGTGACAGGATGGAAATCATTGAATTGCCCGGCTATACCGAAACTGAAAAGTTGAACATCGCGAAGAGGTATCTGGTCCGTCGCCAAGTTAAGGAACACGGTCTGAATAAAAACATTTGCACAATAAAAGATGATGCAATACTTGCTATAATCCGGGGCTACACTCGTGAGGCGGGAGTGCGAAACCTCGAAAGAAACATTGCGGCAATTTGCCGCTATGTCGCTACGAAAATTGCCAAAGCTGAAAAGAGAAGGGCAACCATCGGTAAAAAGGACCTTCCAAAAATCTTGGGTCCCGCTCAATATGAATCGGAGCTGGCCTTGAGAACTGGAATTCCCGGTGTTGCAACTGCACTGGCTTATACACCTGTAGGTGGTGAGCTGCTCTTTATTGAATCTGCTACAATGCCCGGCAAAGGCAATTTACAACTAACAGGTCAAATTGGCGATGTTATGAAGGAAAGTGCTCAAGCAGCGTTTTCTATTGTCAAGGCAAACGCAGAAAAGTTAAAGATTGATGCCGACAAATTCAGCAAATTCGATTATCACATCCATGTTCCCGCCGGCGCAATTCCTAAAGATGGCCCGAGTGCCGGTGCTGCAATGTTTACATCTCTGGTCAGTCTGCTTCTGGGTAAACCGACCCGGCCGGATGTAGCAATGACAGGTGAAATAACTTTACGTGGTTTGGTTTTACCCATAGGTGGTTTGAAGGAGAAAATTTTAGCTGCCAAACAGGCTGGCATAAAAACTGTCATTCTCCCGGCCAGAAATAAGAAAGACATACCCGATGTCCCAAAAGAAGCCAAAAAGGGACTGCAATTCAAATTTGTGAAAAATACGAATGAAGCTCTGAAAATCGCTCTGGGCACTGATTAAATATTCGCTGCTATTTTATTGTGGGCAAAGGCTTAATTTAGTTATACATTTCACATGGATCTTTGGATATTGGGAAAAAGTTTCAAACATACCTTTGTTGATTCGAATGCTATTTTTTCAAATGGAATTTCCATAGGATTTATGAATATCAATTCTTCTATTTCAGTTCTGTCAACGTCGGTAGGGGGCGCTTGTATTCTGGAATAGAAGAACAAATCGCAGGTATTATAAAGAATATCCTCATATTCATAAATATTTGGGAACGAACCGAAATATTTTAGCGTATCAAGGTTTATTTTTAATTCTTCTTTTATTTCTCTTTTTACTGCTTCTTCGGCGCTTTCTTTGGGATCCACAAACCCACCCGGCAAATCCAGTTTTCCCTTGCCTGGTTCATTGTTCCTCTTGATTAAGAGTATTTTCTGGTCATACTCAAGTACGGCGGCAACTGCGGTGGCGACATTCTGAAAGAAGGTAAATGAACAATCTTTGCAACTGTGCTTTTTAATATCATCAAAGAGTATGTTTTCCGAACGACACGAAGGGCAATATTTAAGTAATCTCATCTTATTCATTTCTCAATTTCTATTTGGTTTGCTACCTTTACTACATCTGCCATTTCAGCTACGTCGTGGACACGAACGATTGAGACACCTGCAACTGCACATAAAGCCACCGTTGCGGCGGTACCGAATATCCGTTCAGCTGGCTTTTCCTTATCCGTGAGCTGACCGATAAAGCTTTTCCGGCTTGTCCCAACCAGAACACGATAGCCGGTAGCGGCAAATCTTTTGATATTTCTTAAAAGTAAAAGGTTATGCTCCAGCGTTTTGCCAAAGCCTATACCGGGGTCGATGAAAATCATGTTTTTTGCAATGCCAAAATCTTCTGCCTTTTTCGCCCGGCTTAAGAGAAATTCCAAAACCTCAGTGACAACATCTTCGTATTCCGGCTCGTTTTGCATTGTTGCCGGCGTGCCCTGCATGTGCATTAAAATGACCGGCACCTTGTATTCGGCCGCTAATTCAGCCATCTGTTCATCACTTAGAGCAGTTATGTCATTTATCATGCTTGCACCAGCCTCCAAAGCGGCGTTGGCGACTTTAACATTATAAGTATCGATACTAATTGGTACGCTGCTTTTCTTCCTAAGCCCATGTATAACAGGAGCTACGCGCTCTATTTGTTCCTCAGTCGAAACAGATTCAGAACCAGGCCGGGTGGATTCGCCGCCTATATCTATTATCGCAGCGCCATTTGTTACCATTTGCAGGCTATGTTCAACGGCCTTGTTAATATCGAAGAATTGGCCGCCGTCGCTGAAAGAATCTGGCGTGATGTTCAAAATCCCCATCACAATACACCCTTCCGAGAAGTCCAGTTTACCTCTTGGCCATTCGAGAATATTTTCACTGTGCTTTTTCACTGTTTATTTGAATCCAATTCCGGTTAGTTTATCAGCGATAGATTTGCATGGGCTTTCTAAAATTATTTGTGTATTTTGAAATTCCCTGCGGACAGCATAGTTTTTCCGCAGACTGTCAAAATATTCACTTCTTTGTTCTTGTGGCTTTTCCAGTATTTGCCTTAGTTGAACATCATCTTTCCTAATATCATAAATCTCTCTTACAGCGCCAAGCAGTGAGTCCTGTTGGTTATTTGCGTTCGGTTCAATTTTCAACTGAGTAATGGCGGGTTCAGGCAGGAAATCCTCAATGTCATGCTTAGGCTCGATTCCAAAATATTCACACGCTGCTTTATAAATCATAATCATACCTGCAATCTTGCCATCCAGAGAATAACCGGCAATATGGGGAGTGGCTATATCGACCATTTTTAATAGTTCTGTATTAATATTCGGCTCATTTTCCCAAACATCCAGCACGACGGCCTTTAATCGTCCCGTTTGTATTACTGCCTTCAGAGCTTTGCCGTCCACAACACCGCCGCGGGAGGCATTGATTAAAACGCATTTTTCTTTAAGTGATTTGAGCAGTTTTTCATCAGCTAAATGGTACGTTTTATCTATGCCTTCGAACGTTAAGGGCGTATGAAATGTTATGAAGTCGCAATCGTATAGTTCTTGCAGTGGAAGATATTTTCTATCGCCGGTTTGCCTTTGCAGGGGCGGGTCGTTCAAGTGAGTTTGCATCCCTAAAGCCGTACATTTTTTAGCAACCCTGCTTCCAACGTTACCTACACCTATAATGCCTATAGATTTGCCTTCGAGATTAATGTCATATTTTTGTGCTGTTTCGAGAAGACCGGCAATAACATACTCTGCCGCAGAATTGGCATTTGACCCTGGCGCTGATGCAAAGCCGATATTGTTTTGCTGGAGAAAGTCAATATCTATGTGGTCAAAGCCGATTGTGGAAGTGGCTACAAAACGCACCTTGCTGTTGGCCAGTAAATCCGCACCTACCTGTGTT
>JASFMF010000354.1:0-3430 GCA_050117705.1 Phycisphaerales bacterium | reverse complement strand
GTGCCGTTATAAGTTCCGAGCCGGCGGTTAAGCTCGGTGCCTTCAAGGTCTTCCGACGCCCAGCTCATAAGAAACGGCCAGAATAACGACATTGCAGCTCCCGCCACAGTGCCGGCCGCAATTATAGTCCATATCAGTGCCATGTTGCCGGTCAGGTTTTTTGACAGAATAAAATATACTACTACGCTTATAGTTAAGGCCGATGCGAAGATAATGGCCGTAGCCGTGCGCGTGGCGTTTTTGGGATTATGTTCACCCATAGCCACTCCTGCAATTAGCAAACAGACCATATACCCTAACATATTGGTGGCCATGGCATAACCGACGTGGCTCTCAGTGCCGCCGATGTTACGGATGATAAAAGGCATTGCCGTCCACCATACGCTTAGCGTCAGGGCCATTGCAAACGATGCACTGTACAATGACCAGACACCGCGTAAAGAATTCGGCGATATTTTATCGAGTGCACTTTTCATAGCTGCGTACCTTAAAGAAAGGCTATTCTATCGACCCTGTAACAGAAAGCTACAGGATAATCCAATAAAATGAAATTAGGGTGACTGTATTGATGATTTAAATATTAAAGCGGAAGAGTTACTCTCCGACGGCCGTCTCCCATGCAACGTTTGCGGTCAAAATCACAGAATTAATAAAGAGTTTTTTGCCGGTCTCTGTCATATCTTCCGGAGAATTGATAAAACCCCAGAGCAAATATCTATCACCCTCTAAAATCAAAGGAGAGTAAAAAGAGTCTGCGGCATCCTCCCCGGGCACAATCAAGTTTTCGGGCACTGAATCAAGCCAGATTTTGATAGTTCTGGTTTCCCCGTACAATAGAAGTACGCCATCGTCGGGAATACCTATCGTGTAGGGCACACTAAACAACAAATGCCCAGGCTCGGCAGCGCACATGCCAGTGTCTTCGCCTGCCCCTCCATTCGGATAACCAATAAAGAGCCCGAGTTTCCCGAAGAAAGCATACCCTCCCTCACCCAACCCGACAATGGGCTTGCCCGCATTTTCTATTGCAGGAATAGATTCATCTTCACCCCACCACGTGCTCGCTGTGCCTGTATCATTTCCTATGATGATAACATCATAAGAATCAAATGCAGTTTGTGTTACGTCTGCTAAACTAATAAGGGTAACCGAACAGCCATAAGTTTCGAGTAAAAACTCAAAACTCTGCGTGTCTCTGATCTCATCTTCAAAGATGTATGCAACATTGGGAAGAAACAATGGCTGTGGCCCGGCTGACATACTGGCCTGTTCGGTGCCGCCATATGCTCCCATATTTACCCGTTCGCCGTGAGGCCATACTTCTTGGCTCCAGTCTGAATTCGGGTCGCCGGCATCGATGCAGGGGCTGGTTACATCATCATATACCCAGCTTTCGCTGTTCGGACCCCACCTGCCGACTTCTGATTTCAAATGATAATCACCATCGACCCAGATACTGTTTGGGTCGTTCGGGTCGCCAGCTGTATTCGGGTCATCGGCATCGGCCCAGTAGCCCGGATTAGCGAAATAAGGGTCAATATCTAAATTGCCCTCACCCGGAAATCCGCCTTGAATGTTACTGTAGGTTGGTAATATGGACCCTTCTGATATCGGCTCTATGGTCATTATTTCAGACGGTGTATCGCCCCAGAGAATACAATTGGTCATTGTTGCACGACCAAAGAGCTGGATTATTCCGCCGCCCCAGCCCCCAGCCCTATTCCCGCTAAAAGTACAGTTTATAATAATTGGGCTGCTGAAGTCATTGTATATGCCTCCACCGCTCAGATTTGCTGTGTTCCCCGTTAATATACAATTTGTCACTGCTGGATTACTGTCAGTGTTAGATATCCCCCCGCCATTTGAATCTGACCGGTTCCCGCTGAATCTGCAATTCGTCACTGCTGGATTACTACGCTCTCTGTTCATCATCCCGCCGCCGTCCTGGACGCTGAAGTTTTCCCTGAACGTGCAGTTAGCAAGAGTTGGATTACTTTCCAGGCCGTTAAATATTCCACCACCGTCATCATCGGCTGAATTTTTGCTAAATTGACAATTGGTCAGGATTGGATTACTGTTCTCGTTACTCATCCCACCGCCGAATTCTGCTGAGTTTAAATAGAAATTGCAGCTAATCAGAGTTGGGTCGCTGTTGCGTTCAATAGATATTCCACCGCCATTCTTAACTGCCGAGTTTCCATAGAAAGTACAGTTGTTCAGCACTGAATTGCTGTCCTGGCAGTTTATTATCCCGCCACCATTTATGTATGCCGAATTGTTAATGAATATGCAGTTATATATTAAAGGATTACTCATCGTGATATAAATTCCGCCGCCGCCGTTGAAGATTGACAATTCGTCATTCGGGTTGTAGGCGTTGCCTCCGCTGATAGTAAAACCATCTAATATTGGACTCTCATTACATTCGAAAGCGAACACTACATGATAGCTGTTCTCGGCACGGGTAGGCTCGGTCACTAAATTAGAAGAATCTGCAACCTCCGCATCGTCTCCGTTCAGGTCGCCACTTAAAATTGTCTCGTATAACTCGATATCTCTTTCATTAGGGTCGGGCGCGTCAACACCGGCGTATCCGCCTTTGAGGTCTACGCCGTTGATAAGCTGGAATGTCATCATTCTCCAGTCGAACTCCGGTATGGCAACCAGCCCTTCGTTTGGTTTATAGATACCCTGTGCTACTCTAATCTCCACCGGTTTTTCCGCCGCATTCGCATCGGCCAGAGCTTCCTGCAGATAGATATATGCATCCGCCCAGCTTGAGCCGTCATTGGCACCCGTTGCATCGGCATCAACGTAGATTATAGTTTTTTGTTGAAGATATATCTCGACTGCATTGACACTGTGTCTTGATCGGCTCACGACGGTGGACGGGGCAATCCACCGCGGGTGTGAGACATCATCCCGGGTAATGATAAGACCGGCTTGGTGTATAACTGTGATATCACTCGGCTTTAAATAGTATGTCCCTTCCTCCAAATATTCGTGGTAGCTTTCCAGTGCATCCTGAATGAAAAGACTAACCGTTTGTCCTGGTTCTATCTGTTTCACCGGGACTGTAAGCACTTTGCGTCCATCTATCTCTATATAATAGTGTCGTGGCGGAGGAGGTGGTGATGCAATAGGAACACTGATTGCCGTGCCATTAGCGTCTTCCACTCTGACATATGTTTTGATAAAACCGGATTCATCCACAAAGACATATGCAGGTCTTTGGGTACTGTTGGTAATAGATATTTCGATTGGAACCTGCTGTCCTGAATCATAAGTATCTTCAAATAAACGGGCAGTGGCAGTTTGAGGTATGCGGATATCTCCACCCGTTGCGTCGTCATCCACATATATCATTTTCCCTATACCGGCTGAGCTTGTACAAAATATTACAAGAGATACGAAAATCCCCATCCAGATA
>JASFMF010000353.1:0-3432 GCA_050117705.1 Phycisphaerales bacterium | reverse complement strand
ATTGATAAGTTTGCTTCCAAAATACCCCGAAAAACGGCGCAAACTTGTATAAAATTTTAAGTAAATTTAGGTAATTTCCCCCTCTGTTTTCTCTCATTTTTGTCTAATGATTCGGTTAAGGAAAAAAAATATTTCATGCCGATGATAAATAAAAAGACTTATGGGGAATCATTATGGAAATGTGTATCTATCCTCTAATGGCTGTGCGTTTGTTTTTTACAGTGTCGGCTTGTTGGGTCGAAAAAGGTAAGACAAACGGATTTGCGCATAAAGCAATACGTAAGGATGGTTTTTTGAAAGAAATTCATTCCCAAATGAGGATCCGGCCGCCGCCTATGACGGCCTGTGAACTCGAACTTTTTTTGTGTTAAATTAATTTTATTACTAATAACGAACCAACGGGCCATAAGCTTCTCGCTTACGGCCTTTTTTTTATCCGTCCGCAGAGCTTCAATATTTTTTACACTTTGTTTTTTATTTTTCTTTCCTCCGCCGTACCGTTTGGAGTTTATCCGGCCTTAGACGGATCTGGTCGTCCTTTCGTCCATTAAATCCTTTTTAATTGTACTTTCCGTTCTAAACTGCTATAGTGAAAAGACATTATATTTCAACATAACTGGGTTTTGGTTACAATTACCTGCACGTTTATTTGAAAATAAGTCGAACAAGGAAGTTTGCCTATGGCGGAAACGTCGAATATCGACAAACGTATATCGCCTGTTTCGCGGTCTCGTCTGACTGAAGTGTCAGCGAGGACGGAAGCATTAACGAAGCCGGCCAAACCAGCTGAAGTTTACTCGGCTTTAGGCGAGACGGAGCAGGAGTTTCGAGTAAAAAGTAAGCATTTAATGGGTAAATTATTAGAGCAAATCAACAGTCCCGCGGAAGTCAAGGCGCTGCCTGTGCCGCAGCTAAAGGAGCTGGCCGAAGAAATTCGCCAGTTCATTCTCAATTCGGTCAGCAAAACCGGCGGACATTTAGCAAGCAACCTCGGTGTAGTGGAATTGACATTGGCGTTGCACCACGTCTTTGATTTCAAAAAGGACAAGCTGCTGTGGGACGTCGGCCATCAGTGCTATACGCATAAAATCATTACCGGCCGGAAAGATAAATTCGAGCACCTTCGTCATCCTGAAGGCATAAGCGGTTTTCCCAACCCCGCCGAAAGCGAATATGACCAGTTCGCAGTCGGACACGCCGGAACCTCGATTGCGACCGCCATCGGAATGGCAATAGGTCTGTCTCAGCAGAAGAAGAACGATAAAATCGTTGCGATGGTTGGCGATGCAAGTATCGTTAACGGCATTTCTTTCGAGGCGCTCAACAATCTCGGCCTTGTCAAAAGGCAGTTACTAATCGTACTCAACGATAACTCGATGGCGATAGATGCCACTGTAGGCGCGATGGCAAAGTATTTTTCCAAAATCCTGCTCAGCCAAACCTACGAAGATTTGCGCAAGACCACTAAAAATATACTGGAGCATATGCCTGTTATCGGCAAGAGCGTCGAAGAGGCGATTGAAAGAATTAAAAAGAGCATCAGGATGACACTGCCGGCCAGCCAGATGTTCGAGAGTCTGAATATTCCGTACTTTGGGCCGGTCGATGGCCATGATATAAGCTCCCTTATACAATTGTTCGAGGAGCTGGCCGAGCTGAATCACCCGGCAATTCTTCATGTATATACAAAGAAAGGCAAGGGCTTCCAGCCGGCACATCAAGGCCCAAGTAAATTCCATTCGACCGGCCCATTTAAAATAAACGGAGATGTTGTTGAATCGACTTCGGTTCCGAAAAGGCAGAGCTTTACCAACGCATTCGGTGAGCACCTGACAGAGCTGGCTGAAACGGACGGTAAGATTATAGCTATCACTTCTGCAATGTGCGACGGCACAGGTCTGGTCAATTTCCGCAAAAAGTTCCCCGGGCGTTTCTACGATGTCGGCATTGCTGAAAGTACAGCCGTGGACATCGCAGCCGGCCTTGCCAAGAGCGGTTTAAGACCTGTAGTCTGTATCTACTCTACCTTTTTGCAGCGCAGCTTCGACCAGATATTCCAGGAGGTGGCCTTGCAGAATCTGCCGGTAATTTTCTGCATCGACAGGGCCGGGATGGTTGGAACGGACGGGCCGACGCATCACGGTTTAATGGACATAGGTTTTTTGCGTATGATGCCGAACCTGGTCCTGACGGCGCCTGCAAATGCGCTCGAAATAAAGCTGGCTCTGGAATTTGCTTTGAGCCAGGACAGTCCTGTTGTTATCAGGTATCCGAAAGATTCGGTTCCGGAGAAAAAATTCATCAAAACCGCCTGCACCCGGCCGTACAAGCTTGGTAAAAGCGTGACAGTCAAAAGGTCAAAAGATTCCAACATTGCAATTGTCACCTATGGCAGCATCCTGACGGAAGCACTGAAAGCGGCCGATTTATTGGCCGAAGAAGGCATTGCAGTCGATGTGATTAACGGCCGATTTGCCGCTCCTGTCGATAAGAGGATTATCTCCCTGCTGAACAGGGGAAAGGGGATAATTACCGTAGAGGACCACGCTAATGCCTGCGGTTTCGGCTCGGCCGTGCTCGAATCGGCTGCGGCGGGAGGTTTTTCACAAAAAGCCATCCATGTGCTCGCAGCGCCCCGAAGATTTATAAAGCACGATTATCGGCCACATCAACTTATGGAGGCCGGTATAAATGCCGATAAGATAGTAGAAACGGCCAAAGAAATGGCACGCCTTGCTTAGTTATATCGGTTGTATGGGATAAATGCCGCCTCGTTTTGTATCTGCACCCATGTTAATCGCGTCTGTGCCTGTGAAAATGCGGATACAGTCGTAGGGGCGAGCGGGAATAAAGCTATGGAATCTCTGCCAAAATTAGTGATTTTCGGCGACCCGAAGAAGAAAGGGGTCCCCGAGGCCATAGAGGAATTTACCGCCTTCGCGAAGAAAAAGTCCGAAATTGTGGCCAGTTGCAATATAACGGACTGCCGGGATGATATTTTGCAGAAGTGCGATTTTGCGGTGGTTTTCGGCGGCGATGGAAGCATTATCTCTACCGCAAGAAATGTTAGTGAAGCGGGCATACCGGTAATAGGCGTTAACGTCGGCAAGCTTGGCTATCTGGCCGAGTTCAGTGTCGAGGAGCTGAAGAATTTTTTCTACAGCGTCCTGAAAGGTGTAACCACAATAGAAAAACGGATGATGCTGAGTTGTAAAGTTTTCGGTCCGGCGTTCGGAAGGAAACTTAAAGAGAAATTCAGCTCAGCTGTTATCAACGATGTTTTTATTACCGCCGGCCCGCCTTTCAGAACAATCGAGCTGAAAATATCGGTGGACAGCCAGCCGCTCGCCGGTTGTGTCAGTGACGGCCTGATAATTTCCACACCGACAGGCTCAACTGCATACAACCTCTCGGCGGGGGGGCCTATTGTCT
>JASFMF010000352.1:0-3443 GCA_050117705.1 Phycisphaerales bacterium | reverse complement strand
CCGCTTCATCGCCATGCTCACCGTCATCGACCATAAGCCGTGGGATAAATCGCTCCGTCACCCCCTCTGAAACGTAAAGATGAACTTCTGAGACAGCAATTGAATCCCCGATTTGCGCAGTTATAGTCAGACTCTGTTCGTTGTTATTTTGTACAATCTCTTGGCTTACTGCAGTTATCTCTGGTGCCGACCGGTTGAGTGCTCGGTTGGAAAATAAAAGCCGCCGCCGATTTTCAATGGTGTCCTTCAATCGCTCGATGCCGCTGGTGAATGCCTGATTGGAATGCAGTTTTTTGTTATCGAGCCTTACCTCATCTTCGATAAGAGCTTGGTATGCGTCGATTATCGGGAAAAGGGTTTCTTCTGTGAAGAAGGACCTCAGAATAGTACGTGCGTGAGCCATATATCGTTGCCGGTACTTGGGAATATCCATCAGGCGATACATGATGGGGACAACCGGATCATTTTCACGGTAAAACAGGGACCATTGATGATCCCCTAGGCATTCGTTACCGTCATACTGCATTAAATGCATCCTTCCCGTTTCCGGCTCATAATAAAGACAGTAGTCACTGCCGCGTTTATTGACATACCCATCGTCATCCAAAAAAATAATCTCAAACGCGCACAACCACAAAGCCCTGTCCACGTCGAGCACTTCTTCGATTTTGTCGGGTAATTGCTCTAACGGAGTATTATTCAGCACATCGCATGTATTAATTAAACTCGCCCATGGGTCATCTTGATTGGTGTTCTTCAGTTCATAGACTGCTTCGTATGCCGCCGAATCACTGCCCTGCCATGTTAGCGCCGCTAATCCGCTGGTTACCCCTCCACCCATGCCGCCACCGCCGGCTTCAGCCAGAGGAAGGTCGTCGATATTTGACTCAGCCTGCCTGGGATTGGGAAGTGGTCTGGGGTCGGGAGTTGGTCCGTCATCGGGATCTTGTCCACCACCGTCACCCTGTCCGCCACCGCCACCTTGCCCCCAACCGCCCATCATGCCCTCAGCACGCCAGCGTGTGCCGTCATTACTCGGAAACCAGTCTTCGATGAACTCGGCATTAAGCTGCTGGGCGTTTGCATAAATGCCCCAGTTCTCGCCATTGATTTCGAGCCTCACGAAATTGGCCTTGGCACTGGGAATCTGCTGCCGGCACATATTCGAATAGAGCACTTCTCGCATAAATGTCGGGTCATTCATGCAATTGATTAGATTGAGAGTTTTATATCCCATCAGGCGCTGGTTTTCATGAGTGTAATCAACCTCGATGTTGAATGGTTTCTTTTGTGAGTTTCCCGTCATCATATACGATGTATTACCGCGAAATCGAACCCCGACATCCTCATAAGTAACACCGTCGACAATCATAGTAGCGAGAATGTTTTCTTTCGCCTGGTAATTGGCTTGAAGTTGACTCCACCAGTTTGATTGTGAAAATTCCAGTTGAATGGTTCTTAGCACGTTATCATCGTATAGGTCTTCCTGATAAGCAAGCGTCTGCACACTTAGGACCAGCACGGCCGGTATAATCAGGATTGCTGTTTTCTGTGCCGTCCTTTTCATCCTTTAACTCCTTTTCCCTAAGTATATTTTAATTATAACGTTGAGTCCTTATTTAGACCTTCATTGTAACATTACGGCTGGGTTTAAAAATAACGAAAATGTGGATTTTATTCACATTTTTACCGAATCACCCTGTTTATTTCCTTCAGACAAACTAACGAAAGAAAGGGAAATTGCCAATTTCACAGTTTTCGCCTACGTAAATTAAGACGATTCCAAAACAGATTTTATTGCAATTGCCAAAAAAATACGTAGGAATACAGGGAAAAACTTGATTTTAACTGGGGCGGGAAGGTGGTTGTGGTACTTAGCTTTTGCGGAATCTCAAAGTATAGGTTTTTCCGAACAGCTATTTCCATCGAAGCTGGTTTAGCTCTTCTTTTGTGCGGATGAACTTTACCGTGCCGTCTTTTAAAAGGACACAGCCGCCCTTGGGATCGTGGTTGGTGAAACTAAACAGCTCAGGCCCGCCATCCAACTCTTTTTTGAAAGATGGACTAATATACATTTCCTCCTCTAATTTCCGATACCATTATTCCCAAGGTAATCCGACTCCCGCACTTCTGACTTCGTAGTCAACAAAATAGGCTTGGCCAAGATCTGGGTTGTAAAGAAGGAGACGGATTTTATCAAAATCGATGTGCTGCCTTTCTACTACATACGCCTTGAAAGCACTCCACTTGGCAAACTCGAACCAGCGAGGTGGAAACCATTCACGACAGCCTTCAAACAATAAGAACGATCTAGTTGCTCTCGAAGTCCCACCAAATTTTAGTATGTTGTCACGATATTTGACGTATTTTATTTCCTTGAATTGGTCTGAGTTCATAATTAGCTTCAGATCTTCCTCATTAATATCGAAACGTAGGACATATATATGGCACGCACCCAAGCTTAACGAACCGCTCCCTCTAATTGATTTGACCGACGTCGGGATAGGATTCAGCACTGCCTTGCGGAACAAGCTTCGGGGCAATACCCAATTGAATAGGACCGCCAGAATGGATATCAAAACAAGCAAAAACAACAAAGTAAATTTATACAACTTCCTCAATCGGAACATCTTAAACCTCCAGTTAAAAGAGGAACAAAACTATAAAAATAATTTTGTATCTTTTCATCTTAAAAATCCTTTCGATTTCAGTCGGCAAATTAAATACTAAAGTGCGTTCACTCTGACTATTTCCATCGAAGCTGGTTAAGCTCTTCTTTAGTGCGTATAAACTTAACTGTGCCGTCGTTTAATAAAACACAGCCGCCTTTTGGGTCATGGTTGTCGAAAGTAAACAGCTCAAGTCCGCCATGCTGATTCCAGCCTGCTTTGGTCTCGAATAAAAGAACCATGTCAGCCGAGGAATCCGGTTTACAATTCGGATTCATCGCATAATGGCTTTTACCTTCACCCGCACCGGGACAAATTAGGAGCTGCTTTATTTTTTCTTCGCTGATTTCAATCTTTCGTATGTTCCGCATTATCATTTCACACCAATTAATTGGTAATGGGTACGCCTTTGTAAATCCGGAAAAACAAAAAAAGTCTTCCCATAGGTGCCACAAATTGCAACCGCAATGCGATCGCAAAGCAAGCGGTCTCAACTGTAATGGACCGTTCATAATCAGTTTTGGTAGGTCATTATCATAAACGAACGATTGATTGTTCTCGGTTACTATGTAGTTGGGGCCATACCGGGTGATGAATACTAACAGCTTTTCATTTTGATAGCACCTAACTCTACAAATGTACCTTGCGGGAAATGTCACTTCAGGTATTCTCTTGTAGATACCGGAACCTATTTGATGGGCGAGGATTTTAATGGTTTTTTTATCGTCAATGACAATTTTCTCCAAAGATTGAAGATACTCGGTCTCGGCAGAA
>JASFMF010000351.1:0-3443 GCA_050117705.1 Phycisphaerales bacterium | reverse complement strand
TGATAGGATTTCTGAAGCGGATCGAAAGCGAGCTTTGGAAATGCCAAAGAGTCAGTTTTTTGAGTTATATTTAATAGGAAAAGAACGATATTTGAGAAGTTCAACTCATCCAATAAAGGGAGTGTCTTGCGTCCGCGGAGCTAATCTTCCGACAGAAGGACAACGAAATATTAAATGGTGCGAGAAATCGCAATCTACAGGCTAGGGACTGGATTCCGCATCAAATGTGGAATGACAAATCACGTAGCATTTTTACCCCCCTGCGGCGAGTTATGAGTGTAGCCTCTCGGGGGTAAACTCTCCGTCAAAGAGACGTGCCGGACCTTCGGCGTAGGCACGTAAATAAGAGGATAACATTTCTATCGTAAGCCAGCATGAGCATCGAACTGTCATGCAAACGCGAAGCGGTGAAATGATGAGAAACCAGTGCGAACCGAAAGTAGAAATGTTATTTGTGAGCTGGATGGCAGGACGGAGTGGATAAAAATAGATTCAATTGATGGGCTAAAGCCCATCCTACATTTGGATACACACTGCTTCGGACTTGAGCAGGAAAGGCAGGAGAATTAATCTTTTTTTTCGGCAGAAAAGTAACATGAAATATCAGAGACTTCCTTTCTCCACAGGCCGTCAATGATTTTTAGCCGGTCATCTTCTAATGCGAGTGTACCTTCCCAATACTGGACGCCGCATCGTCCGTATCTTGTGAACTTAATACGATTTTTCGATACTTTTATGTCTGATATCTTATCGCCGTAAGTCCCTTTAAAAACATTATCAAGTGTGCCGGTGAATGAGCTGCCATTCTTTTTTAGCACAAAATCCCCATGCCAGGGGCCCTGTTTCCAGGACCATTTACCTTCTATGTCAGGAGGCTGAACGGCGTGGCTTGTAATGAAGGCGGAAATCATATTCGCCAATTTCAACTGGAAATATTTTAGTCTAAAATAACGCGCACTCACCCAAAGATACCTCCGAGCAAAATGGGATTTATACGCCCTCCGTGGGGTACACCGACTCCATTATTCAACGCGAGAGAATATTTTTTCCTCGCTATATAACTTAGACATACATTCTGATGTGAAAATTACAGTTTTTTGTCTTTTTCTTCAATTAGATATGCGCTAACGGGCAAAACCACACCTCGATTGGATAAGAATTGCTGTTCCAAAGGTTAAGCTCAGAGGATAAAAGTTTAGCGTGCTTCGAAATGTCGTGGACAATATGGCTATTTTCTTGAAAATCAGGTGCGTAAAGGGTACAGTACGGGTTTATCCTGAAAACAGGTTAAAAGTGTACAGATATTTCTAAAAGGAGATTTGAAAGTGGCGAAGAGTTATAAGATTGCAGTAATGCCTGGCGATGGTACCGGGCCGGAAGTGACCGTTGAGGCGGTGAAGGTTTTGAATACCGCCGCGGACAAGTTTAATTTCAAAGTCGATTTGACTGAGTTTGATTTCGGTGGTGAAAGATATAAAAGAACGGGTGAGACCCTGCCAGACAGCGGGGTCGAAGAGCTGCGCAAGTTCGATTCGATACTGTTGGGTGCAATCGGGCACCCTGATGTAGCGCCGGGGATTCTGGAGAAAGGGATATTGCTTAAGGCGCGGTTTGAATTAGACCAGTATATTAATCTGCGTCCTGTTAAGCTATATCCGGGGGTCGAGACACCGATAAAAGACAAAGGGCCGGACGACGTTGACTTTGTTGTGGTTCGTGAAAATACCGGCGACCTATATACCGGTACGGGCGGCTTTACAATGAAAGGAACGCCGAACGAGGTGGCGGTGCAGTCGGCCGTGTATAATCGTTTTCAGGTTGACCGATGTTTGAAATACGCGTTCGAATACACTAAAAAACACGGAAAGAAAGCACGCGGTAAAGGCGACAAGAACACGCTCGCACTGTGCGGCAAGACTAACGTGCTGACCTATATCTATGATTTGTGGGAGCGGGCGTTTCATGAGATGGGTAAGGCGGAGTATCCCGATATAGCAAGGGATTATTATCATGTTGATGCTACCTGCATGTGGATGGTGAAAAATCCGGAATGGTTCGATGTTATCGTGACGGGCAATATGTTCGGCGATATCATTACCGACCTCGGAGCGATGGTTCAGGGCGGTATGGGTATAGCTGCGGGCGGGAATATTAATCCCGAAGGCGTTAGTATGTTTGAGCCAATCGGCGGAAGCGCACCGAAATATACCGGCAAAAACGTTATCAATCCGTTGGCAGCTATATGCTCGGGGCAAATGATGCTCGAAACGTTAGGTGAGGAAAAAGCCGGAGCGAAAATCGAAGATGCCGTTAAGTTCGTGACCGCCAATAAGCTAAAGAGCATGCAGGCCGGGAGGATGGGTTATTCGACGAGCGAAGTCGGAGACCTCGTCGCAGAGAAAGTAGCCGAATAAAAACTGCGGTTTTATAACAATGCCTGCTAATTTAACACCGGAATATCATAAGGCTGAGCAGTGGTATCGAAGCGCTACGACTAACGAGGAGAAAATCCTTGCGCTCGAACGTATGCTGGCCGTAATGCCAAAGCACAAAGGGACAGACCATCTTAAGGCGGACCTGCGTAAAAAACTAAGTAAACTCAAAGACACTGCTACGCAAAAAAAGGGCGGCAAGCATGTCGATATTTTTCATGTGCCGCGGGGTGGAGCGGGACAGATTGTTTTGATAGGTACGCCGAACTGCGGGAAAAGCTCTGTCGTGGAGGCGCTAACTAATGCGAAAGTTAACGTGGCCGACTTCCCATTCGCAACGGGAGGACCTGTGCCAGGGATGGTGGAATTCGAGGACATCCAGATTCAGTTAGTTGATATGCCTCCGATTACGGCCGAGTACAGCGCTCCGGGGCAGGTGGGGACATATCGTAATTGTGATTTGGTCGCTATTGTTATTGACCTTTCAGCCGATGTGCAGGAGCAGTTACAGGTATGTCTGGACTTTTTAGAATCTCGCAGCCTGCTGATTGACAAGGAAACGCCGGAGTATGACCAGCAGGGAAACGTGCTTGGGAAGAAGGCGTTTTGTATATGTACAAAATCCGATATCGCCGAGCCTGATGCCCTTGAAAATCTGAAGAAATTGTGCAAATATCCTTTTGAATTTGTAGTAATATCAGCGACAACAGGTGAGGGGCTCGAAGAGCTGTCGGCAAAGTTTTTTGATTTGTTAGAGATAATCCGGATTTATTCCAAGCCGCCGGGACAGCCAGCCGATATGACCGAGCCATTTACACTGCCGGTCGGCTCGACGGTTATGGATTTGGCCACGGCGGTTCACCGGCAGCTGGCTGAGAAGCTCAAATCCGCAAGAATATGGGGTACAGGTGTTTATGACGGCCAGAACGCCCAGAGACATCATGTTCTGAACGACAAGGACATAATTGAGTTGCATTTTTCGTAATTTTCATTTATAATTTTCTCCTCAGT
>JASFMF010000350.1:0-3452 GCA_050117705.1 Phycisphaerales bacterium | reverse complement strand
TGGCCTTGAGGTGAAAACTCAGTATGATAAGCCCGAAGACCCGCCGAGCAAGGATGCAACGGTTATGGTCACCGTCACAGAGCCTTTCAGTGAGCCGAGAATTCACAAGAACTTTCCGGGTGGCCCGGAGGAGCTCGAATCATACCGGCAGGAAGTTGTTCACGGCATCCACGACCATTGGATAGACCCCGCCGCTGGCAAGTGGACTTATACGTATCACGAGCGTTTGTTTTCGTATAGTCCGGTTGAAGATATACGGAATGCAGATTCACCGAAGCCGTTCGACAAGGTGAACCAGATTCAATATATTATCGACTATCTTTCACAGGCCGGTCACAGTCGCCGCGCGCAGGCGATAACATGGATGCCTACGGCCGATCCCGTAACGAATGACCCGCCATGCCTTCAGAGGATATGGTGTCGATTGGTGACGAATGAAGCTGGTAAACTTTCACTCAATATGAACACGCACTGGCGCAGCAGGGATTTGTATAAGGCCTGGTTCATGAATGTCTATGCACTGACCGACCTTCAAAGAATAATTGCAGAAGGGATAGCCGAAAAAAGAGGCGAGCCTGTAAGCGTGGGCAGGTATGTTGATATAAGCGACTCGCTGCATATTTACGGCAGTTATTTTAATGAAGTCGCACCGGAAATAGAAAAGATGCGGAAAAGTCCCTTTGCTCAAAGGGCCTGGGAGAGCACTCATCCTGCCTTTGAGATAATGACGCTCGAATCTCGCGAAAAACTCATAAAAGACCCCGACTGGTACGCAAAGGCAAAAGGTTAAGATTAATTGAACGTTCGGGGTAATACGAGGTTGGAAATATGACACTGATTGTCAATGGTGAAAAGATTGAAGGCTCGGTTATCAAAAGAGAGGTTGAGCGCATGAGGCCGCGTTATGAAGAAGTTTTCGCGGACAAGGACCCTGAGGAGCGGGAAGCACAATTACTCGACTGGTCCAAAGACAATGTTATTGAAATGACTCTGCTCGACCAGGAAGCAAAAAAGAGCACCGAAAAAATACCACAGGACCAAATCGATTCTCTTTTAGCCAAATTTAAAGAAAACAACCAGGACGAGGAAAAGCTTCGTAAGGAGCTTGGCATAGGCAGTGACGAAGATTTCAAAGAGCACATTGAAATGCAGATGAGAGTTGAACTGATGCTAAAGGAGGTCTGTAAGGATTTACCTAAGCCCTCTAAAGAAGATATCCGGAAATATTATGAGGAAAATGCCGAGCAATTCAAATCGACCGAGCAAATCAGGGTGGCTCACATTGTTAAATATGTAAACTGGCAGACTGATGAAGCAACCGCTTGCGGGCAGATGAAAAAAGCACAGGAGGAATTGAAAGGCGGGGCGGTTTTTGAAACAGTCGTCGGCAAATATAACGATTGCTCCGACAGCGGAGGTGACCTGGGCTATATTTCAAGAGGGCGGATGGTCGAGGAGTTCGAGGATGTCGTTTTCAATTTAGGCCCCGGCCAAATTAGCGATGTTTTTCGTACGCGGTTCGGTTTTCATATAGCAAAAGTGTATGACAGAAAGCCTCCCGCCGCACTCCCTCTTGAACAGGTAAAAGGGCGGATAGTTGAAGTGCTTAAAGAGCAGATACAGGGAAAAGCCATCGATGACTTTTTAGACCATCTAAGGAGTCGGGCTACTATTGAGGAAGTTTAAGCGAATAAAAAAGTGGCAAAAAAATCGCATTAAGGAGTATATTATAGGCCTATAAGGACGGGGGTATGAAATTCGGCTTATAAGTTTGAAAAATTCTTTTCCTGTTTATATCACTGTTTTAATGCGTTATTGTGTTTTATCGGGCCGGTCAAAAAAGTAGCTATATCGATTTGTCTCTTGGTCGTTTTTATATTAAACTTTAAGTGATAGGAGAAAGGACGGAAACAAAAAACAGTGCTTTCTTTTGAAGGCTTTGTTGAAAGACCTAAGGGGGGGTCGTATAAGTTTCTTTCCGAGTTGGCCTCTGCGTTCTCCGCGCGGAGGCCTTTTTTTATTTAAAAAATGCTTGGGAAAATAACTGAGATTAATCCCGCCTTATCTACTTAGTATTTACCAGGCAGTACATTAACTATCCAAGTTTCACGGCAACGATTTCTGGTACCGCAGGATTATTAAGTAATATTGAGATTTTTTTTGACATACTATATATTGTGCTTATAATTTGTAATCTAACAAGATAATGTAGTTTTCTTGATGTATATCAAGGAGCATAACCGTCCGCCAGAGGATTGTACGAGCTATATAGTTGTTTGGTGGGGTATTAATCGCGAGGACCGATATGTATCTCGGGCACAATATCAGGATGCGAGATACGAGATGAAATGTCCCTTTTGCAAGGAAGACCAGGATAAAGTTATTGATTCGCGTTCGAGCGACGGCGGAAGAGTTATCCGTCGCCGGCGTCAGTGCCTGGCATGCAAAAGGCGCTTTACTACTTATGAAAAGATTGGTGAAAGCTTTAAGCTTTACGTGGTGAAGAAAGACAACTCGCGTGTGCCTTATGACAGAGAGAAAATCATCAGCGGCTTACAGAAGGCTTGTTATAAAAGACCCGTATCAACCGAGCAGATTCAGCAAATAGCTGATAAGGCCGAGGAGCATATATTCAGGAATTTCGACAAGGAGGTGTCGTCGGTTATCGTCGGTGAAAGCGTAATGAAGCAGCTACGGAAAGTTGATAAGGTGGCGTATATTCGTTTTGCAAGTGTATATCGTGACTTCAGAGATGCCGGCGAGCTGATTAAAGAGGTCAGCCGGGTTATTACAGAGGTTGAGCCCGGCGGCCAGCAAATGACTCTTTTTGACCAGTAACAGATTTACTATAAAGAGTAAAACCTCTTGTTTGTTGATAGAGATTGTTTGAAAAGATAGTCGAATATAAAATTTCGTGGCTTTTCGCTTTTTCTTGACGAGTTTTGCATGGAGGCAAAAGTAAGGTAGTGCAAACGCAGCTAAAAGTCATAAAAGCCGATGGCGGCGGTGAAGAATATTCCCACACAAAGGTAATGGGAACTATTAATAATGCGCTTGGCAGGATTGGACAGGCCGATGTTTATATTGCCGAGCAGCTTGCCGAAGTAGTAACGTACTTCCTCTATCACCGGCCAAACCACCGCTGCGTAACCAGTGGCGAGATATTTTCCATAATAAAGGCTGTATTATCGGCTACTGATTTTGAAGGTGCCGCTGACGGGCTTAGTGAATACCATTATGAACGCAAACTAAAGCGTTCCCGCACCGAGGTTGTCTCGATTGACATTAAAGAATTAACAGATGCCGAGTTGCTGGCGGGTGCCAAGGAGAACGCCGGCAGATTCCGATGGGACAAGTCCGTGATAATAAAAGATTTAATTACGAAATACGAACTCTGCCCGCTCACGGCGCGCGCGGTTGCCTCGATGGTTGAAGAGAAAATATTCAATACG
>JASFMF010000349.1:0-3466 GCA_050117705.1 Phycisphaerales bacterium | reverse complement strand
CAAGTCCGCTGCCGGAGAATGTGATGGAGAAACTGCAGGAAGCCCAGATTAAAAAAGAGCTTGGCGTTCCGACTGAGCAGGTGCTCAGAGAATTAGGATATGAGAAGTCGGAATTCAAAGGTCAGCAGGCAGAAGTCAGGAATAGTCAGGAGGTTTTATGAGTCCGATTGAGACGCAGGATATTTTGTCAGAAGACATAACGGGAGCAGGTGACAGTGACAATACGAAACTTGTTCCGGTGGCCGAGTCAATCCGCTATCGCAGAAGGGCACAGAGTGCCGAGAAGAAAGTCGAAGCTTTGAGCGAGCAGCTGGCCGAGGCTAAATCGCAGGTTAAAGAGATGTCCGGGCAGTTGGGTGACATTCAGGCCGAACAGAAGCTGACGAGGAAGTTAGCTGCTGTTGGGACAGTCGATTTGGAAACGGCCGTAATGCTTGTCAAGACAAAGATGGAGGGACAATCAGAAGCGGATTTGGACGGCGTAATCGAGCAGTTGAGAAAGGAAAAGCAATATCTGTTTGCTGATAATGGCAGTGGCGTGAATGTGAAAAAGACATCAGGAGTTAAGGAGCGAATCACAAGCAACCAGACGGCTGTCGAAAGGGCAGCCAAAAAGGCGGCAACCACTGGTAACCGGGCGGATTTGCAGGAATATCTGAAGCTGCGTAGAAATTATTTATAGGGTATAGGATTTAGATGGAATTTAAGGGAGAGTGAAAAGATGGCTTTTACAGGAAAAGCGACGTATTCAGCGGGTACAACTTTGCCGGAATTGGCAGAGGATGTATCGGATTTAATTGGGATAATTTCACCTTACGAGACGCCTTTGCTTGATGCTCTGGGTGAGCCTATGAGGGAGGCGACGAGCACGCATCATGAGTGGCTCGAAGATGAGCTTTTGCCGAATAAGGATGCAGTCAACGACAGCACGTATGCCGACCCGAGCGCCGACACGGATTTTGTAGTTGCTCACGGAAGCAGGTTCCGGATTGGCGACCAGATTCAGGTCGAAGGCGGTGAGGAGCTGATGTTAGTTACGGGTATTGACGGTGATACGCTGACGGTGGTTCGCGGCTATGCAGGCACGTCGGCAGAGGACCTGGCGGACAATCAGGTGATAAACATTTTGGGCAATGCAGCCCTCGAAGGCGCGGACAAGCCCGGTGTGAGATTTACCAACCGCAGCAGGTGCGGCAACTATACGCAGATATTTACCGCCGCGGTTGAGGTTAGCGGTACGGACATGGCCGCAAGCCAGCTTGGTCTTGCCGATGAGATGGACTACCAAAAACAGGAACGGTTGCGGGAGCTGCTCCGTGATTTGGAGAATACGGTTGTCAACGGTGGCCAGCCTGCGAGCAGTCCCGAAGGCAGCGGTTCGGTGAGAAGGTCGATGAGGGGTATTATTCAGCATCTGTCGAGCAATGTTTTTCATACCGGCGACAGCGGCTTTCCGGCCGGTGCGGACCTGGATGAGGACAAGATTAATTATGTGCTCAGACAGATTTGGGACAGCAGCAACGGCAACGTGGACCTGATTGTTGTCGGTGGTTTTCAGAAGCGAAAGATAAATGCCTTTTCGTCCGGCAGCCGGACATACGGAGCCAACGATACCACTTTCACCGATATGGTTAGTATTTATGAGAGTGACTTCGGAATTTGCACGATTGTAATGACGCGCTGGATGCCTCAGGATGCAGTGCTTCTGCTGGACTCATCTCGCATCAACGTTCTGCCTCTGGCGGGGCGAAGTTTTCATTTCAAGCCGCTTGCGAGCGGGGGTGATTATGAATGCGGCGAGCTGATTGGGGAATATACCGTGGAGCTCAAAAACGAAGCGGCACACGGTCTTATTCGCGAGCTGAGCACCAGCTAAATTGCAGGGGGGCGATTGTGGATGCGCAATAGTGTATCCGGGCGGGGGTGCCCGAACGAGAATAATCTCCGGGCACTTAGCCCGCCTTCCATAGACCAGAAGGGAGCTAAATGAAATGGTCAGTTTTTCAAACGATGCGGACGTTTTGAAATATGAGCCGATACTGTTCGGAGAATTGCATCCGCCGCAGCAGGTATTGGCAACAGGAACAGGCGGAGCACTTAGCGGGACGACATTTACCGCGGGCGGAGCGGATTTTATAAGTGCGCAGGTTGCAGCAGGTGGAGTTATATATCTTCGCAGCGAGGATGGCGCTTTGGATGGGGCGTATGAGATAGTATCCGTGGATTCGGCGACGCAGTTGAACGTTTCGGTAATCAGGGCGGATTCACAAATGCAGGCCATAGCGCCACCGGCGGCTGATGATGTATTCTATCGCATCAGCACGTTCGGTCCGCAAGCTAATGAGGTGGGTTTTCATTTAACGGAATACTTCGGTATCGGCCCGGGCAATCCGGCCAGTGACATTAATGCTGCGGATATTCTAGATGCAAATGTTTTGAGAAGGGCATCGACCTTTGCGGTTATCTCGAGCGCGTATGCGATGTTGGCCGGTGACTCGGAGGACGAGCATTTCTGGAGGAAGAGCCTGCATTATCAGAATCTTTTTACGAAGGCGAGAGAACGGTGTCGGCTGAGTATTGATATAGGCTCCGAAGGCGTGGTTGACGTTACCAAAGTGGGGGCGTCCGGAAAGCTGGTGCGTGATTAATTTATAAAGAGAAGAAAGATGAGCGTTACTTTAGACGGACAAATATTATTTGATGAGCAACGCCTGGAGATTAAGCCGGAAAGTTTCAGGCGGGACACGATAGAAAGAGCCGCGCCGGGGCTTAACGGCGTACTTAGTATCGATATGGGCGGCCGCGGCAGAAAGATAAGGCAGACCGGCACGCTTCGGGCGCAGAGCCGAACGCAGATGAGTAATAAGGTCAGCGCGATATCGGCGTGTATGGATGGCAATACACATACTCTCATCAGCGGCGACGGCGAAGCATTTAAGAACCTTCGTATGGATTCCTTTAAAGTGAGCGCGCAACGGACGAGCGGCAGCGCTACAGTCGTTGATTATGAAATTGTTTATGCGCAATTGGTTTGACAGGTTATAGGAAATGGCACTTATCAGCAGCGGGATTGAAAATGTCAGGGCGTTTGAGTTGCCTGCGGGTATCTGGGCGGATGGTGTGCCTGTGGGAGTTCCGCGAGCTGCGCTTGTGAAGTGGTCTGCGAAGGCGGAACTGAGCGATATGTTTTTTCAGGTTTATGTCAACGGACGGTATGCGGGAGCGACTGTTGACAGCGGGCAAAGGCAATTGGTGATTCCGATACCCACATCGCTTGAATCTGCGGTTCGGATAGAAGTTTTTGCCGTCGAGGCGGGGTGTGTAAATATTGATTTCAGTGATGAGCTTGCTTCGCGACCGGCTGGCAGCGGGCGGGTCAGGTTAAGTCTGTTGCGGAGCCAGAATTTGCCGATTGATGCGGCTGCAGAAATTTATTTTGACAACGGCACAGGCCAGGTTGATTACG
>JASFMF010000348.1:0-3472 GCA_050117705.1 Phycisphaerales bacterium | reverse complement strand
TTTGAGATAGACTTTCTTTTTTAACCGGTTTTATTCTGGAAGAACATACTTACGATAAAGTCTGCTGCTATTTGACCCTCGGTGCTCGACTGCTTATCCAGTTTAAGCTCGCGAATTTTCATTATTCGAGGCAGTTGCTCAAGCTCTAACAGGAACGAGTAAAAGGAACTAAAGTTACCCTCAAGTTCCATTTTCAACGGCTGCTCTATATAGCCGCTGTTGTTTTCTCTCTTGAGCGTTCGAATTGTCTTGGGCTTCAGACCTTGTTTTTGGGCTATCACAGTTACTTGTTCAAGAACTTTATGAATCTGGCTTTGAGGCGGCAGCTTGCTTTCAAAAAACTTTATTGCCTCTTCCAGTTGCTCAAGTTGTTTTGTAAGGTTTTCCGCTGTTGTAGCGGCTTTTCCGAATTTGGCTAATTGGGTCAGTTTTGTTTCAAGCCGTCCTTTTGCATCGGTCAGATGCTTGTTCGCCGGCTTAATCATATATTGATAGCCGGCCACGGCCAAACCGAACAATAAGATTGTGAATATCAATTTTCTAAAACCACTTGTCATAGTTCTGCCCTCGTTTTAGAAACCAAAAATTCGAATTAATTGGCACAGATAAATCCGTGAAATCCGTAAAAATCGGTGTAATCTGTGGTTAAAAATTCCATACGGTATTTTCGGCTTGCTCCTTGATTTCCGTAACATCTTCCTTGGTAAGATGGACTTCCTTCCTGAGCATCGCCTTAAGTTTGAATCTTCTAAATGTAGTACTGTTCTCGATTTTATGTTCTTTTGACTCCACTAATGCGACGTTATTGAGCAGGCTCGAGTTGCTCAGCCGTCCGATGTATGATGCAACCTCGAGGTCACTCGGAGCCATACCTTCGATATCTATATGAGTTTCTAACAATTTCTCTTTGGAGGCGCTGACTTCGGAGCCTTCTGTATTATTAGCCTGGGCGTTTTGATATTTACTGCTTGTTGTTCGGTTGATATGCTTGGGTTGTTTCTGAACCAGACCCAGTTTTAACAGCGATACCCCCGTGGGCAGATTATTCGTCAATGATGCCAGCAGAACACTTCTTGGCACTGGTTCAAGCAGCTCTGCGGTGGTTAGGGCCGTCCTCATCATTGCTCCACGCTTTTCCTGAAGCTCCTCGAATTGTTGTATTGACTTTTGTATCTGGGCCATCTTTGTATTGACGAGTTTTTCTTTAATAACACAGGCCTTCTGGCGTATCTTGATAGTTACGAATGAACCGCATAACGCTATCATCACCGCACCCAGCAAAACAAGATATATCAGGTTTGTTCTGCGTGATTCGTTGTCTTGAACGTAATCATCAGGTACAAAGTTTATATTAGCCATTTTCTGTTTTATCTCCTATTGTCTGTTTTCTGGACAGACCTTATTACGTTCACTCCCCACCTACGACAGGCTAAGCCCGAATGATATAGTCCAGTTCACCCGGCAATTTCTTCTGTCTATTGACTTGCCTGAAGAATTTTTATCGCCTTTGGATTCCGTATCGAGCTGGTTTGGATTAGTTATTTCTGTAGCTGCCAGACAGTCTCCAACCTGTGCGGGCATTTCCAGTTGCTTAGCTATATCCATGCATATTTCTCTATCGACGGTATTGCCTGACAGGAAAATCAGCCGTTCGATGTTGGCCTTTTGATACATTGATGCGAACTGACGTCTGCAGGCGGTCAGCTCCAGTATTAGCCTGTTTAGTGTTTTCTTGTTATCGAGCTGGCTTAGGCCTATCGATATCGAACGTGCGAAAAGCAAATTCTTGTGACGACACATAACGACATTTGTATAGTTCGTTTCTATACAAACGAGCATTACGATTGAATCATGGTCGGATTTTCGCCGCCCAAAAAATTTGGTGTAGCAATTTGCCATTGCCATCGGCCAAACACCTATCGATTTAATCGACAGGCCGGCCTCTTCGTATATAGCCAGATGTCTGTCTATAATCTTGCGCTCGGCAGCTATTACCAGAAGATTATCATTCTCCATAGGAATGTACTGCATCATTATATTTTCTTTGACCGGTTCGAACGGTAGTTTTTGTTTTATCTTTGAGAAAACAGTATCTTCGAGCTTGTGGTTTTCTATCTTTGGCATTTTTACATAGTCGATAAACAGCTCGCTCGTGGGCATGGCGGCTATTACCTCTTTACCTTGAAAATCACCGTTCGATGTTAGCTTGCGTAAAGCGTTGATTGCCCATCTTTGCCACTTGCTGCTGCCTGCTTCCACATTCTTCGGAAGGTTTTCACTGCTGCCGGCTACCAGACTTATACCATTACCGTTATCTTTGAGTTGCACCAGTTTCAGCCCATCATCGCTGATGTCAACTCCGATTGAGTATGCGTGGTTTTTAAGGAAATCAAGCATTTTAAATTTGCCCATAAAAAGGTATATTCTGTATCAGATGTAACGCTTATAACATCTGTATGACCTTTTTTTCTGCTTCAACGCACTTTTTGGCATTAAGCTCAGGCACAAGCTCCTCCTTATTACGACTTAATGCAAAATGGAGCACCCCGCTCGGTTCAGGTTTAATAGACATTATTGGCTTAGCCGTCCTGGTTTATCGGGATTTGAGGTTAATACCTGTATTAATTACTCAGCCCGATGCTCCCCAAAGAAAGCCTAATACCAACTAAAATATATAAAATAGAAGGCAAGTGAGCCAAATTTCTAAAAAAATATCAGGCTCTTATTTTGCCGAGTTTTGGGGAGGACCTGTTTCACTTCTGATAAAATCTGCATTCCAAATTAATCGTGACAGTTCCAACTTGGAAATCGGGTGATTTAGACGTGGATTTTGTTATAGGAAAAATTTGTTAAATGCAGAGAATTTTTTACTCGGGAACAAGTGTTCTTGAAATGGATATAAAAGGATGCAGGAAGTTCTTTAAAGGTATATGAAGAAAAACAAGTTTATGGGACCAAGTAATTTGTAGTAAATGACCTAAGAATTCGGTCATTCTGCTTTGAGCTGTCGGTTCATTAAATCTTTAATAGCGGTCTGTACAGGCTTATTTTCGAACAGCACCTCATAGACGGCCTGTGTAATCGGCATCTCGACATTGTACCGCTCGGCAAGAGCGATGACCGATTTACATGTGGCAAAACCCTCAACAACAGATTCGGTGGCCTTTTGCGCCTGTTCTGCAGTTTGTCCTTTACCTACTCTTTCGCCGAACGAGCGGTTTCTTCCCTTTGGTGAAATGCAGGTTGTGACGAGGTCGCCTAAGCCGGTCAGCCCTGCAAAGGTCTGTTCTTTGGCTCCCATCGCCAAACCCAGACGCATTATCTCGGCAAGTCCTCTTGTTAGCAGGGCGGCCTTGGCGTTGTCACCTGCTTTTATGCCGTCTATAATTCCCGCCGCTATTGCAATCACATTTTTCATAGCGCCGGCTAACTCGACTCCTACAACATCGGTATTCGTATAAACACGAAGCCA
>JASFMF010000347.1:0-3477 GCA_050117705.1 Phycisphaerales bacterium | reverse complement strand
CATCCTTGGCTTCGGTGTTTTTTGTCTCATCGATGCTTATCCCGCGTTCTTTGGCCAGAACCGGCGTGTTAACCATATTCAACGGCATATCGAAGTGCTTTTGCAGCAAGCCCATCGCAAAATTAAGAGTAACCTGTTCGACGCCCATTTCGGCAATCGTGCCACGATACTGGACCTGAATATCCTTGATTTGCCCCGGCCCAATTGTGCTCAAAAGGCTTCCAACTCGCCGTGCAAGCTCCGCATACCGGCTTACAATCGGCGCCACTGCACCGCTTGTCGATGGTGCATTAAGGGCATTCCTGACCGGGCCGCCTTTTATAGCATCAACAAGAATTCGAGCTGCTTCGACTGCAACCTCAATCTGAGCCTCTTTTGTGCTGGCACCCAAATGCGGCGTAACAAGGCAATTCTCAAATTCTTTAAAACGGTTGTTCTCCGGCGGCTCCTTGGGAAAAACATCAAGAGCAACGCCAGCTATGCGCCCCTTGGCAAGAGCGTTATAAGCCGCATCTTCATTAATAATGCCACCACGTGCGCAATTGACTAAACGAACCGTCGGCTTCATCATTTCTATCTGTTCTGCATCAATCATATTCAGCGTCTGTTCATTCCTCGGCACATGGACGCTGATATAATCGGCCTGCTTGTAGATTTGGTCTAAGCTATCACATATTTCAATGCCCATCTTTTCCGCATCAGGCGGCGCCGCCAACGGATCAAAGCCTAATATTTTCATATTAAAGCCTTTTGCCATTAGAGCTACGGCCATACCTATCCTGCCCAATCCTATTACGCCGAGCACTTTATTATTCAACTGATTACCCATATATTTTTTTCTGTCCCAGGCTCCGCTCTTCAAACTGGTGCAGGCCGGCACAACATTTCGGCTCATTCCAAGCATCAAAGCCATCGTATGTTCTGCGGCGCTCAGAGTATTACCGCCCGGAGTATTCATCACCAAAATTCCCTTCCGGGTTGCTTCCGGTATATCGATATTATCTACGCCGACACCCGCCCGTGCTATTCCTTTGAGCTTACCGGGATTAGTTAATACTTTCGCCGTTACCTTCGTACCACTTCTGATAATCAGACCATCATGTTCACCGATAATCTGTGCCAGCTCATCTTCGCTTATGCCGGTTTTAACGACAGCTTCGACTCCATCCGTCGAATTGAGTAAATCAATTCCTTCTTTTGCAAGTTTGTCCGTGATAAGAACCTTAATCATTATCCAACTCCCAAAAACCTCTACTTTCAAATTTTAAAAACCATATTATAGCCAGATTTTAAAAAAATTGCAAGAGTAGAAAACTCAGAGTCCGCACCCTAAACATTCACTATATATTTCCCCCCGGGAACCAGGAAATCTATTAAAGAATCTGCATTTCCGCACTTATAAATAACCCAGATCAAGAGAAATTTAATTACTTGCTGTAAATGCCCTTGCCAACGTCACCGCCCAGCCGGCTGCAATAATAATGATAAGTGCCAAAATTATATACCTGACCTTCACTTCTTTGAAAAAACGCTCGATAAAACGAAAATATACGCCGGAAGCGGCTGTAAAAAAAGCCAACAATCCTATTACCACAAGCAAGCAACACAATAGCGCCCCTGCCGGCTGGATATAAAACGCCTCTAAGATTTTACCTCGCGCAAAGGCAAGTGCCATCGTAGTCATTCCGCAAGTCGGACACGGCAGCCCGAATCTCTGCTTGAATCCGCAATATCCAAGCCACCGCCCCATATCAACTCCATAATGCCCCGCCAGGCCAAAAACGATAAAGAATCCTACTATCCCAAAGAATACAATTGCCGCGACAATTCGTTGATTTGACGTTGCATGACTGAAATTTTTCAGTTTATTTACCTGTTGGCTTGCCTGCATAACTACGTTAGAATAGAGCAACAGGCAGCTTCTGTCAAGAAAGCAGAAACGCCGTTAATCGTGAATGAATAGAGAAAAAAGAGAAATATATATGGCTTTAGAACAGAGAGATTTAAGTAGAATACTGGAAACAGCTATCGTAGCGGCACGTCTGGCCGGTCAGCGTGCAATGGAAGAAATCGACTTCACCAAAGCCTCGGTGAAAAATGCCAGTGAATTGGTAACTCAAACCGATGGCCGCTGCCAGAAAATAATCATCGACCGAATCAAGGAAAATTATCCCGACCACGGCTTTATAGCCGAAGAAGGCGACCAGGGTAAGCTATTTAAGCAGTTACCGCGAGGTGACCGGCAGATATGGTGGGCCATTGACCCGATAGACGGCACAAATAATTATGCACACGGTTTATTACTGTTTACAATCAGCGTTTCTGCATTATACGAAGGCGAACCGATTGCAGGTGTGATTTTCGAGCCTGCTACGGACTCAATGTTTACCGCTGTAAAAGGCGGCGAAGCACAATTAAACAGCCGGAGGATTACCGCAAGCCAGAACACAATAGATGAATTTTCAAGCATAGGCATGGATAGTCATTTTGAGAAAGGCGTACCAAACTGGGCACTTCAAATCATCCAGCAGACACGATATCGAAACTTAGGCTCAACCGCTCTGCAAATGGCATACGTTGCAAAAGGCAGCCTTATAGCCACTATTGCCCATACACCCAAGCTTTGGGACCTGGCGGCGGGAACCATAATCAACGAAGCAGCCGGAGCTGTTGTTACCAACTGGCAGGGAGAAAAAATCTTTCCTCTCGATTTGGAAAATTATGAAGGTCGGCCATTCAACTTACTGTCAGCCAATAAAAAAACACACCAAAAACTATTGGAAATGATAAACGATTGACAATTGACGATTTCCGAATGCCCATTTTAACCATTCTTCTTTGCGGTTTTACGTGACGTGGCCATAATCGCAGTCAGTTCATTAGCCTCAACAAGTAATTCTGATACCAAATCCGGTTTTATCACATTAGCTTCAATAAGCATCTCAAGCCAGAAAGCGGATTCGTCAGCTTCTTCCTCAACAATACCCAGCTTGGCAATAAATTCTGCCTTCGACCTACCTCTGCACGCAGCACGGTAATTTGCGCCTATAGATGTTCCAGAACGTAGCAATTGGCCACCTATGGTAGCAGCAGTTTTGGTTTTAGGTAAGCTATCTACAAGCCGGATTATTCGCAAACCAAATTGCTTTGTTCTCTCTTTCAATTCGTGAGGGGTCATAACCTCGGATTTTACAGTTTCGAAATAACAACCTCAATCAAAAAAGAAAAATTGAAAATCGGATGTTGAAAACTGAAAATTTGCTAGCGAGTGTCCGGCACTGGGTGTAATGCAAGGATTTTTACTCTATCGCCGGGCGAGTTAACCTGGCTTCTGTCGAATATGGCCATAACTCTCCTCTGTGGGCCATCAACACCTATACGCACGAGAATATATGCCGTAAAAACATCACTTCGTACAGTAATAAGATTACTAATCCTCGCAAAGATTACATCTCTCTCTTCAAAGTCATCCGTCAC
>JASFMF010000346.1:0-3493 GCA_050117705.1 Phycisphaerales bacterium | reverse complement strand
CATTGCCACTGGCCCGGCTCGGTTGCCACTATACGCACTACAAAAACATTACCGCCGTCCCAGAAACCATAAATCCGTTTCGAGAAGTTAGGGCCTTTCAGCTCCACCCAGCATGTTACATCGGTATAATAGTTTTCATAGTCCTTTTGTGCTTTTAATGTGATTTCCTTCGTCTCCCAAACGTGAATATCCGAAGGGCTGTCGGCGCTATGAGCATTGAGGGTAATGATTAAAATAAGCAGAAAGATAATGCAAAAGGAAAACAGATTTTGGTGCTTAGTATTCATAACAGGTAAGACTCCTCGAATAAAAATTTTAATCCGGCTATTTGACACGATTTGTTCCTGTCAGCAGGAAAGATCATAGCATGGTAATGCGCTTACTTCAACAGCTTGTCTTTCGAATATCGTATAACGCATCGAATATCAATTTCAATCAATACTCAATACTCCCGCCCTTCTTCCGTCCTTTCAGGCGGCTTCGGATTGGCTGCAAGATAGTCCTTGATATATTTACGAACCTGCGTTCTCACTAACCGTATTATAGAGCGTGTTCTGTCCCTTCCTACATAAAAGCCGCTGTTCCAGCAAATACCCTCGGCGTATCTGAAATTTCTTGCCAGCGTCGCATCTTCGAAGTGGACGACACGAAAAGAATAAAGATACGCATCCCTGTGCGCCTGGTCTTTATACATCACCAGATACACCGCCAGACGTGGACGCCCGAGTGCATATTCCAGTTCGTCTTCAGTTAAAATCTTTATTTCGGAATCCTGCAGCTCACGTTCCACATCGCTTTGCAACTGCTCCGTCATCGACTCCTTCTGCGACCGCTCTCTTGTAATAACATCTACATATACAAATACTCCGTTGGAATCGCTCAGCCGCCTGCGAAACTCCTCCTGGATTCGCACTCTGTCCCCTTCCTGTGCGAAGACAATCGCCGCCGCAAAAACACTCAAAGAGACCACCGCCGCTATCACATAAATCCAGCACCTTTTCGTTTTCATAATATCACCTTTCCATAAAGGGCTTCGCATTATTGCCACCTCACCATTCTATCGATTGCACGCTTTTATTCAACAGAATAGTCAGACGGAACTGCAGGAAAAAAGGAATGATAAATAGATATAAAAAATTAAGACAAGGTCTTCTCGAACAGCGCATAAGCAGCAAGCAGCCCGCGCATCACGTCCGTGACAGTCGCTATCCCAAGGACTTTCTTTTCCTCGTCCACCACCGGCAGACAGCTTATCCGCTTATCATACAGCATCTTCACGGCATCATAGAAGTTGCAGTCGGGCCGGACATGAACTACGTTCATACTCATAACACGGCTGACAAGCTCCCGCACGACCGGCTCATCTGACTCAACGTCAAACAAATCTTCACGAAACACCCCGGTCCGCGGCTTGCGCGGTCCTTGACGATATGGAAGAAGACGCAGAACGTCACGGTCGGAGATTATCCCCACAATTTTCCCCTCTTTACTAACCACCGGCACATGCCTGAATACACCCCTCTTCATGGCCTTCATAACTTCTAACAAATGGTCCCGCTCGGCCAGACAAACCACCTTCCTGGTCATAATATCTTCGACAGTTCTCAGGACCGTCGAAAGCACATTCATCGCCTCTTCCGAGTCACCGGATAACAAATCGATAAACCGTCTTCTCGGCTCCGTTTTGTTTTTATTCTCGCATAGCAGCCCGATTGCACGCAGCCTGATAAAAAGCTTCAGCACGTCCGTGGCCGTCACTATCCCCACAAGGTCATCATTGTCCAGCACCGGTATCGAATCGACCCGGTTATGAACCATCATGCCGGTCGCCTCCTGTATTGGTGTATCAGGCGATACGCACTTCGGATGTCTGGTAACGATTTTTTCCAGATGCTGATTAAGCGCCCTCTTGTCCGTTTCCACTTGGCCGACCTTGTCAAAAAACGGAGATATTTGTCTGAAAACATCTCTCTGAGAAACAATACCCACAAAGTACGACTTGCCGTTTTTGGTCGAAGTGTCCACGATAGGAACATGCCGAATATTATTGACCGTCATTAACTCCAGGCACGTTTCTATATTATCGTCTAAAGTAAGCGTCTTGACATCACAGGTCATAATGTCCTTGACGTCTCGCACCGAGTGAAACAGTACGTCCTTCCCGTCGCACATACTATCTATCATGTCTATCAGTCTTCCCTGATATTCCATCATATTTTTCACTCCCGGCACAAAACGTCCGCACCCCCTGCCGTCCGATAAAACAATGCCCGCAATAAATGCCGGCGCAAACACCCCCGGACAAAATATTATATCGGCTCAACATATCAACACCTTTAACCCTGAATCACCCCTGTTTCCACTGCAAAAAACTAAGAAAAATTGCTAAAAAAGTGAAAATATCTTCCGAAAATGAGGTTATATCCAATTATGGGACAAACCTGTTCCTTAGCCCCCGGCCAAAAACCGGCAAAATTCTGTTGTTAGATTTCTGTTATCTGTTCTCTGTCATCATAATGCATGAAGGCGAGTTTACCCTGAGCTTGTGCCTAAGGTGCCAAGTCGATGGATTCGAATTTAGGATTTTCTGTGACCTTGTAGTGTGATGGCTTGCCCCACCTTATAAAAATCCAATACAGAGCCGCGACTGTAAGGGAGCGGTAAAAAAACGAATAACAGAACGTCATGTCGACCGAGTAGGGTGCGATACTTCGCACCATTTTAACTCGCGAATAACATTTCTCCCTCCGGTTCGCACCAGTTTAAATCACTGTATGAAGCTCATGCTGGCTTACGATAGAAATGTTATTCTCTTATTTACGTGTCTGTAAGGCACTAAAGCAAGCTCAATACTGTTCAGCACTGATTTTATCAGATGTTTGTGAGAGAATTTTCATAGTGTTTGCGTAAATTAATATAATTGTGTAGGATATGCGGCAAAATATATGAGAGGATGCTAAACTCCGAAGGTCAACGAATGCTATGTCCAAGGCAAGTGTACAACTAATTAAAGATTTCAATCTTAAAGGTGTATCCGCACCTGAATTTTTTCGTTCAGCCGAGGACATTGAAAAATATGCCGGTCGTCATCCTTACTCCCATCTTATGAGACGAGCATGGGAAGTAATGCATTTAAACGGCATATTCTGTGTCGATGACAAACCGACGGTCTATTTCAAGGAAGTCAAACAAATAAATTCGACGCTCTTAAGGGCACTTTATCAAAAATTCTGGAATCAAGGGCTTGCTACACTATTAGTAGTTAAAAGTGCAACTAATGTCCAGGTGTTCTCGAGTTTAGTAGAACCGGTGAGGGAAGACGAAGCTGTAAGTGATAAAGACCGTCTCGTGGAAACTCTTGAGACAACTGCAACTTTTCTCCAAAGAGTGGAAACCGGCCAGATTTATAGAGATCATACCAAAAGTTTCAAGCCTGATAAGGCTGTTGATAAAATTCTGCTTAAGAATCTCAGGAATGCACGTGACCTGTTGC
>JASFMF010000345.1:0-3494 GCA_050117705.1 Phycisphaerales bacterium | reverse complement strand
TTTATCGCCTTCGATAAAGATGTTCCAACACGGACGTGGATAAACAGTATCTTAGAACGCTATAACACTGTCGTTCGGCCGGTGATGGAATTCGATAATATCGAAACTATTAAACGAGCGGTAGAAATAAATTCAGGTGTGAGTATATTGCCAAAAACGGCCATACTCCAGGAATTGGCCAGTGGAACAATAAAAGCAATTGACATAGCGAACGAAAAATTTATCAGACCTACCGGAATTATTGTCCGAAAGGGTAAAATTTTAGGCCAAGCTGGCCGATACTTTATTGAGCTTTTGCGAAAGAAAACTCTATAATACCAAACATTAACCGTTGAATTTTGAAATTAGTTTACCTCCCGCTAATTGAGCTTAGACTCACTCCCGGTTGATTGGGGACTGGAAACGATATAGAATAATACGATATAAACTGTATTCTTCTACGGTAAGAGCTGCAGAAGCAAACGGTAAAAAAGTTATGTTAATTAAAGCTGTAATATTTGATTTGGACGGCACAATTACCGAGCCTTATTTTGACTTCGATTCTATACGCGAAGAAATAGGCTTAGCCAGAGACTCCGGCCCCCTTCTGGAATCAATGGAAAAAATGACCAGTGAACAACGGCTGAACGCAGAGAAAATACTTAATCATCATGAGCAAAAGGCTGTAACGGAATCAAAGCTTAACACAGGTGCGAAACACACGCTTTCAACTCTTCGTACTATGGGAATCCATATCGGTGTACTGACGCGTAACAAGCGAAGTAATGCTATTGCCATCGCTAAAAAACATAAACTGAAATTCGATGCCGTCATCGGCCGAGAAGACGGCCCGGTCAAGCCGGATGCGTTTGGAATTTTACAGCTTTGCAAACAATTCGACGTAGAGCCGCAAGAAACTCTGCTGGTAGGTGACTACCTTTTTGACTTACTCTGTGCAAAAGCCGCCAGTGCTGTTGCGGTGCTTTTGGCTAATCAAGAGAAGGCTGATGAGTTCGCTGAACATGCGGATTTTCTTATTAATGATATCAGTGAAATACTCGATATTATCAAAGACAAAAACAGCAAAATACATTGAGTAAATATCGTATAAATAAGGGCATATGATAATGAATAAAAAGATAATTATTAAATTCGCACTGGTCCTGTTATTAACAGTAAGCATTTGCTTAGCTCCCGAATCCCCGGCCAATCCAGAAACAAAACCGCCGAACGAAGAAAAATCCAACACGGTTGATAAGGTCTTAGGACAACTGAATACAAAGGCCCAGGAGCTTCAGTCCTACGAAGCAAAGATTGAATATAAATTCATCCAACCACTACTCGAATCAGAATCGCTGCGTAAGGGAGTTTTGTATTACACAAAACTCGATGGGAAATCAAAGCTGAGAATACATTTCCAAACAGCCAAACAGGAAGACGAAGAAGAACAAAAATATATCGAGGAATATATCGTACTCGACGGAGGCTTTCTTACTCATCCCGATTACAAGTTCGAAGGTACCTGGATTGTACATATCGACTATCAAATCGAGACGGTAAAATATTATCAATTAGCCGAACCGGGAGACCCAAATAAACCTGTGGATGTTTTTGATTTGGCCAGCAGGAACCTTCCAATGATAGGCTTTTCCAAAATAGAGGATTTGAAAAAACAGTTCGAGATAACATTAGTTGAGTCAAAAAAGGACCAGCCTGAAGATTTTATTCAAGTACACTTAAAGGTTAAGCCGAATTCTGTTTATGAAGATGATTACGTACATATTGATTTTTGGGTTGATAAGAAATTAGGCCTGCCGGTTAAGATAGTCGCCGTTTCTACAGAGCCGGAATCTCCATATGGAGATGTTTCTGAGATAAAATTCCTCAAACCGAAGGTCAATAAGCAAATAGATAAGAATCTCTTTAATTTAAAGATACCTGAAGAATTTGGTGAGCCGGAAATAATTCCGTTAAAGGCAAAGGGTGAACGTAAGTAAAATGCCTTATACAAAAGTCGCAGAAAAAGATTTTCAAGAACTAATAACAAAACGTGCCCAGACATTACTCGGACTCGCAAATTATCTGTCCCGCTGTGAATCGAGCTCCGAGATTTTAATACGCCCCTTCGTCGGCCAGTTGCTTTCGCAATCCACTCAGCTCGAGGAGCTTCTTGATGCTTACGGAGCAGGTCATAACTGCCGATGGTGTGGATTCAGGTCATTAACAGCGGTGATTAAACTTTTTTCTGATGTAAGTTATGAACTCCTTCATATCCAACATGTATTGCCGGCGTATCGGCTTTTACCGATTGAAGGGGACTTTACCAAGGCTACGGAAGAAGCGCTCGAATTTACCGTCTATGTGCTTTCCCGAGCAGCGAAGCAAATAGTGAATCTCGCCGAAGAGCTCGGACTTTCGATACCTTCAGAAAGCTCGAGAGAGAGATCCTACACTGAAGAGCTTCCTACCGGCCAGCTACCCCGTGATTGCGGTACACGCAGAATAGAAACAGTAGCTGAAACAGTAACTTTACTGGCAACAGCCTTTTTGAATCTTGCCGCTGAAAGTCAGGATGTTCGTGCCGCCAGCCGGGCTAAACCCGAAGAATATGCTTCCTTTGCCCTGGACTCGGTTAGTGAGGACAAACTGCGAAGTCTGGAACTTCGATTTCATAATCTTCAATCGCTTTATGATACATACGTTTCAGGTACCGAAGCAGTTGAAATGGATGCAGACTTATCTGTTCTGAGAGGACATATAAGCGTTGTCTTTCATTTATTGAAAACAGCTACATTATTAGCTCACCATTATGAGCGACATGTTACCAAGAAGCCCTGCAATTCATCATTTCGACAGGAACCTCTGGTAACGGCTGAAGAACTGCTGGCAGTATTAATGAACTACTCTATTACTCACATTAGCTTATACATCGACTGCGCAGAACATTTATGCCAGGAAATGCTGAAACGCTACGCCGAGGTTGGCGAGGTCGGAGTGCCCGTCCCCCCGTATCGCGGTTTTCATGTTCGACCATCGACGCTGGTTTCAAAACTTGTGCATCACTATGGAAGCGCAGTTCGTATGCAACTGGATAAAGAGATTTACGATGCCTCCTCATCGCTGGAACTGTTTCGTGCTAATGAAAAAATTAATGCACAAAAACGCCGGTGGCTAGCCGAAGAAATAGTGCGTCTTAAACTCGTCCAGGAACTTAACGGTCAGAAGGATTTAAATCCCGTCGTTCAGGGTATTGTACTGACTCTGGCCGGGCGAGGTAAATTAATTATGTACGAACAGCCCCTGCAGTTACCGGAGGAACATACTGGAAAGAAGGGAACACTTCTTGAAAAAGTCACAGACGAGATGGCCCAACTGCTGGCATTGGGCAAGATTGACGTTGAGGCCGACTTAACGGCAACCTTTATCGGTGATAAGCGAGTCTTAGCCGATATCAAGCTTTTGGCAGAATCAGGATATGGCGAAGATAACTTCGGCAACAATATTCCTCTGCCGGA
>JASFMF010000344.1:0-3497 GCA_050117705.1 Phycisphaerales bacterium | reverse complement strand
ATATAACTACATCAGACCGGTCTTTATATATTTGGATGAATATTTGTATCTCGTAATGATATTGAAGATATATTCCAAATCACAAACGTATCTAAAGTATAACATTCCTCTAACCTTTGAGGAGGTTCTGACCACGTTATGATTAATGTTAGCCGACAATGGATGGAACGTATAGAAAAGGGAATTCGCCCTACTCCATATGTTTTAATCGAGACGGTCATGGGCTGGCGAGTTTTTGGCGGACGAAATGTTTCTCAAATGGAGGTCCTATATCAAGACGTCAGAGCGGATGGGACCTATTATGCTGATGGTTCGGTCCTTGCGGGATATGGAGGGTTACAGCCGTTGTCGTTCGACGCCCGGGTTATCTCATTCGGGAACATTGGAAGAAATTTAAAACCCAAGACTCAGGACCTCCTGATTGGGTATACAGGGAAGCAAAAGGCGACACTTTCAATTTCTTTCGATAATACCGACGGTTACTTTAATGATATGATGAGAATCGAGCCCATTTTAAATCAAACAATGGCTGTCAAATTAGGTTATGCTGACGATCCCTTTGATTATCACATATCTCTCTTCACCGGGTTAATTAATAATGTTCGCTTCGACTCCAAGGGGCGATTCATTATTGATGCCGTTGAAGCATTAACTGATTTCACAGAGTATCATTATTTGGATCGGGCCGGTCGCTTCGACAATCCCTTAAATACCAATGATCGATTACCAATTATTTATGGCGATCTGTCAGATGGCCCCAATTGGCGGGCTCCTTGTATAGACACCGTAAATTATGTTTATTGCTATGCTGGCCATGTGGTCTTATCGGAGGCAGCGGGAAATGACGTTCGAGTTTTCGTTAATGGTTTGGAAATTAATCCAGTCGATTATACTTTTAATCACGCTGACCCGAGCTACGAATATATGGCGACTATAACCTTTAACTCCTCCGCTGAAGGCGACCTCGAACAGATCGATGTTGTGGTAGGTGGGATGGGGAAAGAGGATGTGGGCGACGGTTCGGGAACTTTAATTGAAAACATAATTGACATAATCGAGGACCTCTTAACGAATGTAGTCGGCTGGGGGGGAGAACTTGAATCGACTAAGAAGGCGGTGTCTTATCATTTATTCGAAAGTAAGGCCTATATCGCCGCCGGAGCAATCGTTGAGGATGTTGATATTTGGAGCATACTTGTTGAAATGTCCTCAAGCTTTCTTGGGATTATTTATCAGAACCCGAGCGACAAACTTGTGATCGATCTGGACCTAAGGAAATGGACCGATAAAAGATTTTTCGAGTCTAACGCGGTGATAACCACTCCCCACACCGAGATTTACTCCGCTAACCAAGCGTTAGACTCGGTCGCTAATGCGATGCCGGCATCTTTCGCTTATGATTATTACAACAAAGAGTATAGGCATCATACCGACGTTTCTACATTTCATGACGAGCTAAGTCAGCAAGTCTATGGAGTTCGAAGCCCCACTCCGTATCAGTTTAAATGGGTGAGGGATCTGGCGACGGTCCAGAGTATGCAAGACATTTTGGTGGACCGCTTAGGCCGTCCCATTTGGCAACTAAAAATTAAAGATATTTCTGGATTCAATTTGTTTGTAGAACTCGGGGATATTGTTCAATTTAGTGCCAGGGGCTATTACGAGGCTGATGGCGTGGAGTTAATAAATCAGTTTTTCGTTGTTCACGGTTTCAATTTGGACCTTGATACACTGAAAGTCGAGTGGTATGTAATCGATACAAAGAATTGCAAAACCATTCCGAAGTTGGCTGATGGGACCTATTATGCTGACGGCTCCATAACAGCCGGTAATGATAGAGACTCGAACATCTACTAAGGAGGTGTAGTTATATGGCAATTGGTGCAAGCGTTGTAATCGAGTATACCGAGAGGATGACCGGTTTAGGCCATCCTGTATATGATCAAACACTCGATAGACTCGCAACTAAAGACCACGAAGTAGACGGTTGGCATAAGTGGTGTCGGTTTCATGAGAATACCGAGCAGACCACCGGTGCGGATCAGTTCTGGTTGGGAGTTCAAAATGATGGGGCCCAAACAGAACTTTTTGGCCGTTCGGAAAACGACGGAACATTATTTCAAATGACCAAAGGCGATAAGGTCGCCGCTAATTTGTCACCATTGTTGGGGAACTGGGATGCGGGCGGAAGTTACTATATTGCCGCTCGATATATTCAGGGCCGGGATTCAAATGGTTTGTCCCTACGAACGAGTGGGGGGGCGGCAGTGGCATTAATCCATAATGATGGTCAGCTTCAACTTCCCGATTCAACCACGGATTCGTTTGGGGCAATCTACAAGAATGCCAATCCGTTTATTCACAACTTCCATCATCCCACTGGGGATTCAGCAATCCCTGAGGGATATAACACATTTATGGGAGTTAACTCTGGTAACTTTACCGCGGGATCGACAGCTACATTAACTACAGTGGCTTCAAAAAATTCCTGTTTTGGCCATAACACGGGATCGAGTTTAACCACTGGTTATAGATGTTCATTCTTTGGCCAAAACGCAGGCAACGCTAACACGGCTGGGGATCATAATTCTTTCTTTGGTTGTGGGGCAGGAGGTCTAAATGTAAATGCGGATAATCAGTGTTTCTTCGGGTTCAATGCTGGTTATAATGCCAATTCGGGTGGAACTGATGGTTATTCCAATTCGGCATTTGGAAGTGAATGTTTATCCGCTCTGACCGAAGGAATTGAAAACTGCGCTTTTGGAGGGAACTCTGGAGGTGCCCTCCAAACGGGCGACTACAATTGTTTGTTTGGCTATAATTCTGGGGTGGCATTAACCTCAAGTAATAATTCCGTATTTGGATACAGCGCCCTTCATGCTTGCACAGGATCGGATAAGAATTGCGCTTTTGGTGGGAACGCCGGATATAATGCAAGCGGAGGTTATTGTAACTTTTTTGGTTACAATGCTGGATACGCGACTTGCAGTGGGAGTTACAATAATTATTACGGTGATGGTGCCGGCCAGAATGCAACCGGCACTTCCAATAATAATTGTTGTTTCGGCCATTCCGCTGGATTAAATCTTGCTAACTCAGACGGCAATTGTTTCTTTGGCAACTCATGTGGAAGCAATACCACAGGATCGGACAATAATTGTGCTTTTGGCCGACAGTCCCTTTACTTTAATGAAAGCGGAAGCCAGATTGCTGTATTCGGATATGATGCGGCTTATGGCGCAAGTGGACAGTCTCACAACTATACGTCGGCATTCGGATACGAAGCGTGTAAAGTTATCACTACAGCAGAATATACGTGTGCTTTCGGTCATAAAGCGGGCGATTCCATAACAACCGGCGATTCCAATTGTCTATTTGGAGCGAGTGCTGGTGCGGCGATATCAACGGGAACTCTTAATAGCTACTTTGGGCATAATTCAGGGACGAATTCTACCTCAACCGGGAATTGTGCTTTTGGAGCGAATTCTCTTCTATAT
>JASFMF010000343.1:0-3504 GCA_050117705.1 Phycisphaerales bacterium | reverse complement strand
TGTCAAATCATTAGCCACTAAAATCCTGCCTCTGCCAACCTCAGCGCTTCGAATGTCCGAATTGCCCGTCTCTGCAAAATTGATCTGTGCGACAAGCTCTTCGAAATTGCTCCGGCGCTCATTAAGGTTTCCATACCCCGGAACATCAGAGGGCAGATCGTTTCCAAAAATTATAGTAGCGCCTTCTTGCGCCAGCCCAATAAGTTTTTCAAATGTACTTACAGGAATAAGCTGAGTTTCCGGTATAACTATAGCCTTATAGGAAACACTTCCTGTCTGAAGGGAATTATTCACGAACTCCAGATTCGAAATTTGCCGGTCTGAGATAAAATCAAATGTATAACCAGCCTGAAGCAACAACTGTCCATCACGCGCAAGAACACCAGACACAGACTGTCTAAAATGCTCTAATAAGCTTCTGCCCGGTTGGGACCATTGGTCATAGACCGGATAATATAAAAGCACATCATTATCAGGCTGACCGGCCTGAAGGAAAGACTGACAACGTGTAACATACATATTTAAAGTTGAGAAATCTTTCCAGAAAGAATTAGTCGGTCCAAAATGAACTGAGGCATAGAACATCCACCCGGGCCAGGTCTCCGAAGGCGGTGAAAAGTTCGTTCCATGATAACAAATATGATTGATACCCCCTAAAAAGAAGCCATCAACAGCAGCCTTTACGTCACCAAGAGATGCACAAAAATGCTCGTCCAGCCATGTAGCCGCTTCCGATGATGATAAAAGTTTACCCGTAACATGCGCAGCGGAAGAGGCAAGTTTAAATCCTATTCTATCCGAACCTTCTGTTTCGGGGATACCGCTTGCGGCGTAAAGGTCCAAAAGATTGGCCGGTGAACCATGAGCCTGGTTTCGAGTTGTGGCGCCTTTGCTTTGTGCCCACTGGCCCCAGGGAATAGTAAATTTTTCAAGAAGCAAATCGGAAATAGTCTCGCGATAGTCACAAAGAACCCGGCTGTTTTTGTCCGCCGAATCCTTTCCAAATAATGCAGGTAAATGCTTGCGAAGGTCATAACCTCGACGTGTTGTGAATTCCTCAAAGAAATTATCAGTCCAGTTAGATTCCCCCGCGGCATCATCAACTTCATAAGAATCATTAAAATACGCCCGCAGTGAGCTGACATCATAACCTATATATGCCCGGTCAAATTTTCTCAGGTAATTTTCCAGAGCTTCGGCTCTGAAATGGTCGATGACATTTCCTTCTCCTCCCGGACCTGCACGTTCGACCATTTTTCCATGCCAACCCTGAAAGACCGCATACAATGTCCAGTTACCCGCAGGAGCTGTCCAGTGTAGATTACCTACTGAGTCGACTTTATCCGTAAGATTTAGAGATTGCCCCTGGTCCGAATATGCCATCAATACCTGCAATGGCAAGGGCTTTTCGAAACGAACCTGTTCAAGGGCAAGTGCTTGGAGATTTTCATTCGCACTGATAGGTTCCTTGATTTCAGAAATATTCAATCGGCGCCCTATCGCACGCACCATAGGTCTTTGAATATAATTGACAGGCTCATCAAGACTTTGGCCTTCGCTTAAAGTATATGTTTTATAGACAGCGTTTTTACAGGCATCATTGGCTCCGATCCACTGTCCACCGAAAGGCCAGCCATTTCCTGTGGCCATGTCAATACCCATATCGAGTCGTTCGGCTTCTTCTAAAGTATAAACCAGCATCTCCATCCAATTAGGTGTCAGGTAATCGATAAATTGGTCCTCATAACCTTTAACACCATAAATAGGTGTGATTTCCAAACCTCCCAGACCGGCCTGGGCATATTTCTCCATCTCCGTTGTAAGGTCATCTTCGTTTACAATACTGCCCATCCACCACCACCGGGACCATGGCCGGGTTTGGTTGGTTATATCAGGCCAACGAAGCTCATCCCCCAAAACCGCTGAATTTGCTCCAATCTCAGCACTACATCCGGATAATATAATAAGAAAGAGAAAGACCAAAATTAACATATTCAAACGAATTGTATATTTCATCTTCTATCTCCTATTCTGATAAAATCTGAGAAGTCAAGTCCAATGAAAACAGTTTTTACTTTCAATTGTTAGACATCTTGAGACGCCATTTTACATTAAAGTTCCATTCAAAGCAAACTCATAGTTGAGTCTGGCTCACAGCCGATATTTACACGACTCTATTACTTCCTCATACACATTAACCACATTATTATTGTGACATTATGTTAAAAGCTCTATGAAAGAACGCAATCCCCGCTAAACAGATTTACATTCCAAAAATAAGCTAAATTGATTATAATAAAAGAACCTAAATACGCACCTAATAGAGAAGGATGCTGATTATGTACCACCAGAGACCATTGAAAGCATGCCCAAAAACAGGCAAACCTATAAAACACAAGCAACAAAGATGGGCTCTGTGGTTTTTTCCGATTACTGGCCTTTTAGCGCTCATCTGGTTTCTTATCCGTGTCTTACCCAAACCAAGCAGGGTAACCTATCCATGCCAGCGAATAGCCCAGCCATTAGCTTCCGGATTTATTATCTGGGCGCTGGGGCTTGTCGGCTCAACACTTGCATATCGTAAAGCCAGGCGATTATTTCATCAATCGCGATATGTAATCGGTGCCGTCACCACAGCAGTTGCCGTTATGGCGATATTATGGCCCGTCATCATAACCACCAACAAACCTGCACAGGCGGCCCCGTTTGTTCCTTCGGATTTAGCCAATACACCTATTGGCATAGCAAAAGGAATCAACCCCGGACGCGTCGTATGGGTGTATGACCCGGCGATTAACGACCAATATGGCTCGGCAGGCCACTGGTGGGAAGACAGTCGCACAGACCCGGAAATTGCACATAGCATGATGTCTCGTGCAATTCGCAATCTGACAGGCATTGCCGACCAGGCCGAGGCATGGGATGCCATATTCAGACATTTCAATCAGACAAATCACGGCATCAATGTCGGCTATACAAGTGGAGATAAGATTGCTATAAAAATTAATAATATTTTCTCCCGTAGCTACGAATGGACCTCCGGCCAGACCAACAGGCCATGCCCTCAAATGCTTTATGCCCTTTTATGGCAATTAGTGGAAGTGGCAGGCGTGCCGGATTCCGACATTACTGTTTATGACTGTATCTTTTATCATGGCGACCCTGTTTACAATTACTGTCATACTGATTTCCCCGGCGTGCGCTTCGCCGAAGGAGATGCAACCGACCGCAGCGGCTATCAATGGGGCCCGGGGCCGGACCCAGGCGAACGAATTAAAGTCGTTCCTGACCCAAATGCACGCGTTTACTATGGCGACCCGGATATCGTACTGGATAGCGGACAGGTATGCCTGCCCACAGTTGTCTCCGAAGCCAGATACCTTATGAATATCGCACTACCCAGACCACACGAGCTTGCAGGTGTGACATTATGCGCCAAAAACCATTTCGGCTCGGTATGGCATCCGAACCAATGGCCATATTACCATGGATGGAACCCCGCTA
>JASFMF010000342.1:0-3508 GCA_050117705.1 Phycisphaerales bacterium | reverse complement strand
CTCCGATAAGCAGAGTTTGGCTATCTGAAATTAATGCGGGTGTGGTTGTGGTAGTTCGAGTGACGACCGGCGTCATGTGTGTATATTTGTCCAGATAGGTATGTTCACGGTATTCCTGAATCCCAGCGGTTTCTAATTCGAAATCGAGTATGATATTTTTTTTGTCGGATGTCAATTCTGGTGTGGCGCAAAAGCGAATGCCTGATTCGACTTTCTCGATTTTAGGCTTCGGCTCATCAGAAGGTTTATCCGGTTCGTCATAGCCGGAGATATAATACAATTCATCCTCAATAACATTAATTTCCGCCATTTTATTTTCCAGACACATAACCTGCGGAGCGGCGCGTATAATAGAGTTCTTGTCTGCTTTCACAGCTTCGAGAAGTGAGTTGGCATTGGGGTCGTCGAGTCCCGGGACTATGATCTCCCGGCCAGTATTATGCTGAGGTGCGAAATTCGCATCTGTAATATACTCCTGCCAAAAATCTACATCGATTTCCATGATATTAGCTTTAAGTAAAATGGGAGTGCCGAGACCTATTTTGAGTTCTATTAGTTTTTCAGGAAGGGTAAAATCAACGTGCAGGTCGTTGAATAAAACGTTAGTGCCTTTTGCTTGTTTGAGTAATGTCTTATCGTAAGCTATTGCGCTGTCGGGTGAGATTAACGGTGTTTTTCCGCGTGCTAAGTACTTGACGTTAGCCAAGACCCATTCAAACTCTTCTTCATTTAAATCCTCCTCTAATTCCCGCATCGAATCGGGATATTTATCGTTGTGGTCGTTCGCGTAGATGATTAGTGCTTTGCCTAAGGCGGATAACTTCCTGGCGGATTCGGATCCTTCTTTGATAACAAGCGGATCTACCTCTGTAATGTCTGTAGGAAGAACTTTTTCGATGTGTTTATATTTTATGCCCGTATTTTGGAAACTGTTTTTCCAGTCTTTTTCGAGCTGCTGCAGCGGTTGGCCGTAAATTTGTTCAAGCTCTTTTATGTTTTGCTGTTGTACGGCTACATTGTTTGAGTTCTTAAGGGTTTTGTAGGCCTGGAGGAATTTAGTTTTGCCGTAGTTTTCTATCAGGAATTTGACAAAGGACGCGGCCTCGGCATAGGCGATGGGCGGTTTGCTTTCGTATGAGCCGATTTCGGTGTAAGTTATCAGTTCTTCGAGGGGAATCCATTCGTTGTTGCTTTTTAGCTGCCTGGTGCGCTGGTAAATTGTGGATGTGCCGCCGCTGAGGCTTTTCAGGGCGTGGGCTCCAAGTCTTTCGGATATATAAACTGCGAAGCCTTCATTGAAAAGAGCGGGCGGGTTTCCGAATGGACCCATCAGGATGTGAGTGGTTTCGTGGTAAGGGTCGAGTTTTTGTTCTTCGTTATATATTTCGACGATTGTATTGCCGAATGCCCAGCCGTCGCCCTGATGGCCTGTTGCGTTTTGCTTCGATGTGTCATCTTCAAAGAAAATCATTCGTATTCGGATGTCCGAATCCTTTTCGAGGAATTTGCAGATTTCTTTGAATCCTTTTTCTTTCTCATCTGCGATTTGGTCGAGCTGTTTTTCGGCGGTGGAATTTTTGAAGTAATATATGTCGAAGTGCTCGGTGCTGTGTTTTTCCATCTTAGGAAGCAGCAGATTTTGCCAATCCTGCATAATCAATATGCCCGGCGTGTATCCGCCAATCCAGTCTATTTTCCATCGGCCGTTTTCTCTGGTAAAATCTATTTTCCAGGTTTGCTGGTCGAGCACGGCGTTCAATGTTAAGATTCCATCTTTTTGAAAAACGGATTCGGGCTGCAGCTTAAGAAATTGTTCTTTTTCCCATACAAAGGCCGAGTGCAGGGGATGGGTCGGTTCCATGGCTTGTTCAAATCGTTTGTATGAATCGCGCTGGCGCTGGAAGTCGGCCTTCTTGTAATCCTCAGTGAAAAGTTCCCAGGCCTGTTTATAATTTTTGTTTTTAATAAGGTTCTGGATATTTTCGAATGCGTGGATAACGGCATCGGTTTGTGTCTGTGAAGCTGGTTTTACTTTTACGGCATCGGCCTGCAAGCGCTCCAGGTCACTCGCTACGTATTTTTTCTCGAGGAACGGCTTTATTTTTTGGGAATCGTCCGGGTCGTCCGATTCCGGATTGCGGAAACTCAGGCGCAGCCATGTGCTGTTTGTAATGGGGCCCTGTATTTTGTAGACGAATCTCGCCGACTTTGTTTCATTGGGCGGGATGGTTTCGAAAAACGGGGTTCCCCATCCTACGCCGCTTTTGCCTAACTCAGGCGAACGCGTGTATATGTGGATTCTGAATAACTGCTCTTTATCGGTTTTGTTTTTTACCGTGACGTGGACTGCGTTTTTGCCCTGATGTATAGGGTCGAATTCGATGTTCAGAACTTCAAGGTTGCAGGCTTTGGCAGCAATGCCGAACTCTTCGAGCTTCGGGGGGCTTACATATTCGACATGGGCATCCATGAACAATACGTTTGTGGCGGGCTGTTCACCTAAAAATGTCTGGTCGTAAGCGATGGGCGTATCGGGCTGATTTAGCCGGTAAGTTTTGTCTTTACCGAGATATTCCACATTGTCGAGGAACCACTGGTAATCAACCTCATTATTAATGTAAGGTTTTAGTGGTTGTAAATTGTCAGGCAGTTTTTTGTCGTTGTCATTGGCGTACATTACTACTGCAATACCTAATTTTCTTAGCTTGTCAGCAGATTCCAGCCGTGCCAACATAATCTTGCTCTTTATATCGGGTTGCTGCATATTCTTGTTGGGTCTTATTATGTTTTCTCGGATTGTTACCGGTTTTATAAAAGTATAGTTTGATTTAGCCGCTGTTGGGTTTTGTGCCTGAGTTGATTTATCCTGTTCGGATAAGCCAAGGGCCTTAGCAGTGACAAGAATCAGCAGGTCTTTTTGTTCGGTTTGGTCATCTTTTTTGTCCGGTATTTTGTACCCGCCCAAAAGCAGTGTGTGGCCGTTGTGTGCTATATAGCGAGTATTTTGAGTAATTGATTGTGTTGATGGAAGCGAGTATGTATATTTGCCCTTGTATTTATGTTCTTCGAAACCAAGGATTTGAGTAATCTCTAATTCGAATTCCATATCGATATTTTTATCAGGTGTTAGTTTCGGTATGAGCGATAGGAAAAAGCCTTCTTCCACCTTAGCTAATTTTTCTGGTTTCGGCTTGTCAGAGGGATTGTTCGGCTCGATATAGCCAGGTATATAAAAGTATTCGTTAAGACAACTTCCTATTTCCGCTGTTTTACCTTCTTTGGCCATTATCTGTGGTACAGCGAGTCTAACAGAACCTCCCTGGGCCTTGACAGCTCCAAGAAGTAAACTGACCTGGAGGTCATCGAGTATGAGACATTTAGAATCATTGTAAGCTTTGAGTAACTCGGACTTGAGTTTCGATAACTCCTTAGCTTCGTCCGGAGAACTGGCGTTAGAACCTATACTTTTTAGAAAATTCTCACTAACCGAGCAGAACTGCGTTTCGAG